>SLKJ01000060.1 GCA_007134675.1 Bacteroidales bacterium | reverse complement strand
TTGTATTCCTGTTACTCTCTTTTGGTTCCGGGCTTCTGGTGGGTGCACAATTTCCTCTGGCAAACAAGGAATATCTGAAACTTTCTCCAAATTTGAGCGGTACTGCCGGGTTACTTTACAGCGCTGATCTTTGGGGCGGATGGCTCGGAGGTATTTTGGGAGGAGTGGTGCTTCTGCCTGTTCTGGGACTTATGGAGACTGCAATTGTTGTAATATTGTTTAAAATAGCAAGCCTGACCCTCCTGATATTTGCATCAAAAAGATAAGATAGTCCAGCGCTATCATGTACCCGGAGTATTCTCATCTGCCGTCAGAAATTTTCAATCGCGCTGCTTACCGGAGGTCAGCTAAATCAGGATAAACCAGTGGGGACACATCAAAATGATAAAAGAGATCGTTATCAGGCCACTGTGCTATATTATTCAATGCTGTTGTTAACTCATTTTGTACTATTGCAGGAAAATGAATTCCTTTTCCTGTACTTGAGTTAAAAAATACAGCCCAGCTTATGCCATCATTCTGACGCATAACAAGTGCTGATGTTCCCGCCAATGTTCCTGTGCGCCACCAGTTACCCCTGCCGTCAGATCCTGCCCATCCTATTGGATGTCCGCCGGAAAACCTCGTATCTGTCATCAGCCTGATGCTTTCGGTTGAAAGGATATCTGGTGGACCGGATAAACTGTCAATAGCCACTACAAGTTTGAGGATATCAACAGGAGAGGCAATCCACCCGCCTGCAGCGCCCAGTGTTTCAATATCATTACCTCCGTATGCACGAGGATTATTATTGTAGTCAAGTAGATTATTGTTTTGAAATTCTGCCAGATCGTAATACCTGACTTCATTTTCAAAGCGATCCTGAAGAAGGCTTTTACCAATTCTCATTTCATTTATCCCAAGAGGTAATAATATTACCTGACGGGTAAATGCCTCATAATCCATCCCTGTAGCAGCCTCGATAATTTTTCCCAGTATTGCGTAACCGATGTTTGAATAACTGGTTCGTGAACCAGGTTCAAAATGCAGAGGTTGATTAAGGGTGTATAGCAATCTCTCAGGTAAATTAACGTCGCCAACATCAATCCCCATTGTCCTTGCAATGGTGTGGTGCATGTTCATAGGATCACCGTAGCGCCTGCTCCACCCTGCTGAATGATTAAGAAGATGACGTACGGTAATATCTTCGACACGCTTATCAATATAGTCAAGATAGATGGAGTCATTGAGTATTCCATTTTTGCCAAAAACCTGGTCGTCAATATCGAGCAGATTCAACTCAGCCATTTTCATTATTGCAGTTGCCGTAATAAGCTTGGACACACTTGCTATCCTGAAAAGATGCTGTGGCCTGACAGGTTCTTCAGCATCTGCATCGGCATAACCAAAACCTCTTGCATAAACCAGTCGACCATCTTTTACAACTGCAGCAGAAGCACCTTTAATGTTGAACTTTTTCAACATATGAGATATAGCCGCTTCAAGATATTCAAAATCTGCCGGATTGGCCGGTTTATAATCACTTCTGACATGAACAGGCTGGATTTGTTCTGAACGCAACACTTTATGCTTCGCATTTTCTTTTGTGGTATCATGATCACCGGCAGTATTTACAGAAACAATCTCCATAAAATAAAAGATTATAAAGACTAATAATTTAAATAGTAGTCCCCTGGCGTTTAATAGCAGTCCCCTGGCGTTTAATCTTTTCATAAGCGTAATAATAAAAATTTGCAATCTATTATGATTATGAAGTAAAATGCTTAATAACAATATTTTGTATTTTTTACCAGCTTGTTAGCTATTACCGTATTGCGACGAATCATTGAATTTTTAAATTCAAGATGATAAACTAAATTCATACCAAATTTCTACCAGTAAATTATAAAAGGAACAGAATAATCAGAATGTGATAACATGTTAGATAAGGGCCAGTATATCAGTGGTTTGTGGATTAAGGATCTGGGTCATTTCAGCCCTGTGCAATCCGGGAGTATTATTTTGAAGTGATATAAGTGAGGAAATAATTCACACGGTGCAGAAGTTTATTCACAGGATTTTTTTCACATTAATGGGTGCTCCGGATATTGCACTTTTAGAATGCTATAAGTTAATTACTTACCAAAATATAAAGTAATTTGACTAATTTTACATAATTTTAATTTCTTTTTTTAAATCCCTAATGACCTCAGAGGAAACTAAACGTTCAGAAAAAAGATTTTTCATGGCTCAACGGATGACCTATTCCCTGTTGGCAATAATACTCCTGATATATGGTTTGATAGTCATTCGTAACTTTCTCTATCCTATCGCCTTTGGCTTTCTGATTGCCTATTTAATATATCCTTCAGCCAATTGGCTTGAAAAAAAGGATTTTCCGCGGATTTTTGCCAGCCTTATTACTATATTGGGTGCACTTGTTATTCTGGCCGGCCTGCTTCTGTTTGCCTACAATAGAATATTGCCTGTTGCAGGAGATCTGCCTCGGCTGGCCGAAAATGGTATAGCCAATTTGTCGCAGATGATTGCCGGTATCGGAGAATATTTCGGATTTGACAGGAGCGATACTGAGGCACTCATAAAAGACCAGGCCTCAACCGTTCTCCAATCCGGTACCGAATATTTTCAGGCACTTTTCAGTGCCACAACGAGTACGATTGTTGCGTTTGGACTGTTGCCGGTTTATATTTTTCTATTCCTGTATTACCGTACAAAATTCATGTATTTTCTGTTTAAAGTAGCCGGTAGACCCCACAGAATGAAAGTTGTGTCGATTTTAAGAGAAATGAAAACAATAATGGTACGTTATATGTCCGGTGTTATAGTAGTTGTTTTTATTCTCTTCTTTATCAATTCTTTAGGGTTATGGTTGATCGGCATAAAGCATCCGATTGCTCTGGGTGTAACAGCAGCAATTTTTAATTTCATTCCCTATTTTGGTACATTGCTTGGGGGGTTGGTTCCCTTTTTGTTTGCCCTGCTTATTGAAGGTAATCTGGTGCTGTCATTCAGGGTTGTTTTACTTTTTATTGTTATTCAGTTTATTGAGAATAACCTACTTACTCCAAATATTGTAGGAGGAAATGTGAAAATCAGTCCTTTTTTCATTATTACAGGTCTTGTCGCCGCAAGCATGATCTGGGGTATTCCGGGAATGCTGCTGATAGTGCCCACTCTTGCTGTTATCCGTATTATTTTTTCTCATATTGACTTCATGAGACCCTACGCCTTTCTGCTCGGTGAGGAAGGTACGCAGAAACACTCAATTACATTAAGCAAGATAAAAGTTTTATGGAAAAGGAAAAAGAGGGCCAAATGACGAAAATATTATAATTTTTAATCATATTCATGGTAAACCAGAACCGGCAATTCTGCTTTTTTAATCACTTTTTTTGTTGAGCTTGAGGTAAATATTTTTTCAATAAAACCCTTGTTTTCTTTAAGTAGGACCAGGAGATCTGCATTGGTATTAATTGCAGTTTCATTAATAGTCTCTTCAAAGTTTTTATCTTCTTTTTCTACTTTAACTTGTATTCTCTCGTAGTCGGTAGCTCTTGTGAGCATATCCTTAAATCCCTTTTGCATTGTTTTCTCTTTGAAGTCTTCTGAGTCAGTGATATGAAGGGCTATGATTTCAGGTGACAGGTTTTCCGTTAAAGCAATCAGTTTTTTTAGGGTTATAATGTCAGCCTCTTTATAATCAGTTGCATATACGATCTTTTTATAAGGCTTGTAACTCATTTTTGATGGTATTATCCAGCCTGGACAGTTTATTTTATTTATTATATCCAATCCCGACATAAATAATCCACCATCATCATCTCCTTCCAGTACTACCATATCTGCCTTTTTTCTGGATATATAGCTGTTTATGACCATATTCATCGTTCCTGCTTCTGCACTGATGTCTATTGATCTGGTTTTTGATATGTCCTTTAGCCCGGCCAGTTTTTCCTTTATCGATTTTAGTGTGTGATTCCTGTCTGTTTCAAGCATTTTAACATCAAGGTCATGTTCCACAGGGTGGGGAGTGTTGGTAGATGGTTCTGAACTTATAGTGTAGAGTGCAGGATTTTGAACATATATTATATGAAGTTTGTAGTCCAGATCTCCTGCCATACTGGTGCTATAACTGATAAATTTTTCAGAATTAACAGGATTAGTTAAGATTGCCAGTAAAGTTTTCATTTTTTTGTAATATTATGGTAAATAATTGATTTATTTATGGTTTAGAAATAGTGGAATAATATTTCATATTTTTAAGTACCCTTAGAGTATTTTTCCATCAGGTCTATGTATTTGCCAGCGTCAGATATTTCCCTGGTGTTTTTACCGGGGTCTGATTTACTCGCACTGATCAGCGTGACTTTTGCCCTGATATTTGCCCTGAAACTTTTATAATAGTTCAATAACATCCTTGTTTCAGCGGTATCGCTCATTCCGTAATAATTTTGGTAACTTCTGCAGAATAGTTCAGAGAGATCTTCCCTGCCGAAGAAATCAAGATCAACGCACAAAAAGGCAATATCATTAAGAACATCAATTTGTCGGAACTCATCATTGAATTCTACACAGTCAAATATGACCGGATCAGGGTATAGAAATATATTGTATGAGTTCAGGTCTCCGTGGCAGTCCCTGCGGTAGCCCCTCATAACCCTTTCGTTAATAAGAGCTGCGTTTTCTTTTAAAAAGCGGTTTGAACCGTCAATACAGTCGGTGACTTTACTTAACATTTCCTTACCAGCCTTTTCTTTCAGGTAGGGGGTAACTGTTTCTATATCAGAATATGTCTCCTGAATGTCATCAACGTCGAAAGGTTTGTCTATAATATCCACCCGGTTATGAAAATCTGCGATCTTTATTGCCAGTCTGTCAATTTCTCCGGCAGTTACCTCGTTTCTTCCCAGCATTTTATCCATTTCCCTGCTGTTGTCCATCCGTTTCATCTGAACGGCAAAATCAATGATCTCTTCTTCTACGTTTTCGGTTTCTGCTTCAACCATATTCTTCGTTACCGGCAAGACATCAATGTACATTTCAGGTGCAAGTCGACTATTCAGTTGTAACTCCTTTTTACAGAAATGCTTACGTTTATCAAGCGATGAAAAGTCCACGAAAGAAAAGCGTGCAGGACGTTTTATCTTATATGCAAAATCATCTGTCAGGATAATCCATGAGATGTGAGTCTCAGTTAAGCTGGATTTGCAGTAATTACCCGGCAGACTGCGATTATTTATCAGGGCATGGATCTGCTTGATGTCCATAAATATATCTTTTTGCTTTGGAGATCATTTTTCCTGTTGACTCTATTCCGGACCACAATACGAGATGGCACCCGGGTTTGGCTTCAAACTCTTTTTTAATTTCACGGTAAACATTATAGTCTGCTTCACTGTATTTTCTGTTTTCGGTAAGCCGTTGTTTTATTGTTTTTTCTGAGGCTCTGATTTCTATATAATAAATCTCAGTTTTCATTCCTGCTGCCAGGCGAAAAAAGTCCTCTCTTCTTTCTATTTTATGGAAGGTGCCGTCAACAATGATGTCTTTCCCTTTTTTCAGGTATTTTGCTGTTCTTGTGCGAATCTCATCATATACATGCTGTTTGGTGTCTTCATCATATTTGCCCTTGATCCCGAGTTCTTCCCTGATCATATCAGTATTTAACAAAACGGCATCTATTTCCTTACAGAGGTGCCGGGCAAAATATGATTTTCCTGCTCCCGGCAAACCAAAAACCAATATCAGCATAACAGGTTGTATTTTCCTTTTCTTTAAAAATATGTAAAACCGGTTAATCCTGTTAATCGGCAATGTTTTCAATTTCCCGATCCAGTTTAACCGGTTTTTATCAGTCTGTCATGACGGATACTTTTAACTGCCTAATTGTCTATTTCAAAGGATATTTTTGCATTTACTGCATACGAAACAATCTTGTTATTCTCAACATTTGCATTCATATGCTTAATGTAAATTGACCTGATATTCTTTACTGTTTTTGCAGCCTCTGCAACTGCATTTTCAGTTGCTTCAGTAAATCCTTTATCCGATGAAGCTATAACTTCAATTACTTTAACCGTGCTCATAATATTTGTTTTTTTTGTTATTAAACATTTAATTGACAGATAGGGCTGCCAGCCTTTGATTTAGTCATTTTTTGCCTGTTTTTTTTCTGCTTTTACTATATTTTTTATTCCATTGGCTATTGCATCGGGGTTGAATGAAATGCTGTCTATACCCTGCTCAACTAGGAACTGCGCAAACTCTGGGAAATCACTAGGAGCCTGTCCGCAAAGTCCTATTTTCCGTCTCTTTTTATGTGCCTTTTCGATAGCTATGCTTATCATTTTTTTAACAGATTCATCTTTTTCATTGAAAAGGCCGGATACAATCTCCGAATCCCTGTCTAAACCAAGGGTTAGCTGGGTCAGGTCATTTGAGCCTATTGAAAAACCGTCAAATATTTCCCCAAACTCTTCGCCCATTATAACATTGCTCGGTACCTCGGTCATTACATAAATTTCGAGGTTTCCTTCGCCTCTTTTTAGCCCGTTTTCAGCCAGAACTTTCAGGACCTTTTCTCCTTCCTCTATAGTGCGGCAGAACGGGACCATAAGCTTGACATTGGTCAATCCCATATCTTCCCTTACCACTCTAATTGATTCGCATTCCAGCTTAAATCCATCTATGTATCTTTCATTATAATACCTTGATGCTCCCCTGAAACCAACCATAGGATTTTCTTCTTCCGGCTCAAATTGTTGTCCACCAATAAGATCGGCATATTCATTTGTTTTGAAATCACTCAGACGCACAATAACGTCTTTCGGATAAAATGCTGCTGCTATCGTACCAACTGCCTGGGACAGTTTATCGATAAAAAACTTTTTCTTATCC
This sequence comes from Bacteroidales bacterium, assembly GCA_007134675.1. GTDB lineage: Bacteria > Bacteroidota > Bacteroidia > Bacteroidales > PUMT01 > PXAP01. The sequence goes on along the minus strand of SLKJ01000060.1, from coordinate 7,377 downwards.
TTGTATCCGGCAGTAATCTTCTCAATCTGTTTTTTTACTCTTTTATCTTCTACTTCATTAAATTTTGCAAGTGAAAGTGGATGGACTTGAATTGAGTTATTAATGACAAACTCAAGTCTCATGAGCCCTACGCCGTCTACCGGCAGCATTGAGTTGTTAAATGCAGTATCAGGATTGGCAAGGATCAGCATCACGTCAGTTTTTGGTTCTCCAAGCTTATCCAAATCAATCTCATCTTCTTTCCAGTCCATTATGCCTTCAAAAATGAAACCCTCATTACCTTCAGCACATGACACTGTAATATCCTGACCATCCTTTATTTTTTCAGTTGCGTTTTCTGTACCAACCACGGCAACTGCTCCAAGCTCACGGGCGACTATTGCCGCATGGCTGGTTCTTCCCCCGCTGTTTGTTATTATAGCCGACGCTTTTTTTAAAACAGGATCCCAGTCGGGATTTGTGATATCGGTAATAAGTATATCGCCTTCCTCAAGTTTACCGGACTCTTCCGGAGAGTTGAGTATTTTGGCTTTCCCAGCAGCTATTTTATTCCCTATACCTACCCCACTTATTATAGGCTTTTTATTTTCACGTTCCAGGTTGAAATTTTTAAGCTTTCTGGTTTTTCCTTTTGAAGAGTGAACGGTCTCAGGTCTTGCCTGAACTATATATAGTTCATTTGAATCACCATCTTTGGCCCATTCAATATCCATGGGCCTGTCATAATGTTCCTCTATTTCCAGGCACCATTTGCCCAATTTTTCAAGTTCTTCATCCGAAAGTACATATTCTTTTCTTTTATTTTCTGGTGTTTTTTTGTTTTTTGTTGTCTGGTTACCATTGCTGCTGTTGTCATACACCATCATTTTGCATTTTGCACCGAGCTTTTTCGCTATTATGGATTTTTTATTGTTTTTAAGAGCATCCTTAAAAAGGTAAAATTCATCAGCAAGGACGCTTCCCTGTACCACATTCTCTCCCAGTCCCCATGCACCGTCAATCATGATCACTTTTCTATGGCCACTATCAGGGTCCAGTGTAAAAGCAACTCCTGCTGACGCTTTATCTGCTCTGACCATTTTTTGAACTCCTACTGAAAGCGCTACTTTCATATGTTCAAATCCTTTTTCTTCCCGGTATTTTATTGCCCTGTCGGTAAACAACGATGCCACACATTTTTGCCATGCAGTAAGTAATTCTTCCTGGGTTTTTATATTCATGTACGAATCATGCTGGCCTGCAAAACTTGCATCAGGCAGATCCTCAGCTGTTGCGCTACTGCGAACCGCAACGCTTTTCAGGGACTTTTCTCTTTTTTTCAGATCTTTAAAAGCCTGGATTATTTCATCTTTTATCACTTCGGGGATGGATGAGCGCATAACAATATTTCTGCATTTTTTGCCAACCTCCTTTAACTTCCTATTATCTCCGTTCTTCAAGGATGAAAGGGTATCTTTGATATTTTCAAGGATTTTATTCTCCTTAATAAATTTCCAGTAGACTTCAGATGAAGTTGCAAATCCATCAGGAATAGTAATTCCTTTAGAATCCAGTTCGCTGAACATTTCACCAAGTGATGCATTTTTCCCGCCCACTTCTTTAATCTTTGAATTATCAAGTTCACTAAATTTGTATACAAGCTTCATAATTGTATTTTTTGATTTGTTTCTGCTAGTGATGTGGCGAATTCCGTGCCAAAATAAATTAAGCTAAGGGAGGTAATATTTATACTAAAACCGGTATGAGATGAAATTGCATATACAGGGAGTATTAATAAATTAAGTGATTTTAGAAGGGGAGTAACTAAAAATAATAATTGGTTTTTTGCCCTGATTATCCGGTAATATTATTTGATCCGAATGTAGAATATTTTGTATTATGTGAAATTTTTCCTCACTTTTTTAAACCTGCTGTGCCTGGTTTTTTATACCGGATTATTTCTGCATCTTTTTTGAAAACTCCAGCAGTGCATACTGCTACGATGCGATGCAAAAATAGGGGTTAAAGCCACCTCCTTTGGTAGTGGATAGTTTGCTTTTAACGAATCTTTACTGTGAAATAACCGTATTATGGATTGGGTTCCGGGAGAAATGAGATACTTACATCTTAACCATTTCCGAATCTTTTATTTGTGAATATTCATGAAAGAGATCTTCATTAATATAACCTTCATTTATTGCATGATCTGCTGCATCTTTGGTGTCTTCAACCTGTAAGTAGTGAGTTTCTACTCTTTCAAGTTTTGAAGTTATTTGTTCAATATCTTTAAAAAGCGCTTTTGAGCCTATTTTGCGGATATATATACTTTCAATTCTTCCCGGGAAATCATGAGCCAGGCGGTTGTATATATCAGGATCTTTCTGTCCGCTGTCGCCTATTAAAATAAATGTGTGGTTCTCAAAGAATCCAAGGAGGGATTTGATTTTTTCATATTTATGTTCATGATTTCCCTGCCCTGATTTCCAAAATTTAAGGATGCTGTGTTCAAGCTTTCTGAGCATAAATACTCCTTTTGGCAGGTTGTTGTGGTCGAAGAAATTTTCCAGCAGGTCATACAGGTTCCACTCGCTGCTTGAAACATAGAAAAAAGGATAGAAAGCTTTTTGATCTTTTCCTCTTTCAAGAGCCTGGTAAAATGCAGAAACACCTTTAAAGGGTAATCTTGTCAATGCATTTTTGAGGAGCATCAGTTTCAATTTCCGGAATGTCTGGGTTGAATGTGAAATTAAAACTGTATCATCAATATCTGAGACAATTATCCGTCCCTCATCCGTGGAAACAATTCTGATCTCACCTTTAGCAGATATTTCCGGCTGATCTTCTATTATCTCGTCTATTAAAATCATGTTGATGGAATGCCAGTGTTTTTGCATTAATTTATCTGAAATCTCCTTTATATTCAAATGAAAAGAAAAGAAGCCGTTCTCATCAGTTTCAGAGATCTGTGAAAGACCATAAAATTCAGCTTTTACCTTTACACCTGGTATTTCATCACTGGAAAACCGTTTTACCATCGCCAGTATATTGTGCCATACCCGGTGCCTGTCTTCCGGTTTCGCCAGTCCCTTATCCTCTATAACCATACCCTGTATGAAAACCTCCAGATGATTTCCGAACCCCCTGTACGGTAAAATTTTTGGAGTTCCAAGCCATCCGGCCTTTTGTTTAAGAAATACCTTGAATGCTTTAAAAGGTTTTTTTACACCTCTGACAAAAGGTTTTATCAATTTCATGTTTTTTTGCATTAAATTTATCCTGTAAGCCAAAATTTCCTTTAAAATATCTTGTGAAATTTTGACTTACAGGATGAATAACTTCGTTTTCATATGAAATTTTCTCATCTTGTCTGTGAGTAACTTAAGCTTAAAAAATTTCATATATATTTGTTGTATAAGCAATTATTATTCCATATGAACCAATTTATCTGATCCGAAACAACTATCACATAATCTGAAATATCCATCCCGGGCTTATTTTATGACAAAAATACTTTTTATCGCAAATCCTAAATCATATAAATTAGATAAATATGACCTGGAATCTGTAATATCGGAGGTAGCCGGTAAATACAAGTTCAAATGGGAATTGTATTTCACCGTGAAGTCTGATACTAAAAACAGCATTCGCAAAAAGATTTCCCGGTATGAACCGGACATTGTTGTCGCTGCTGGTGGAGACGGGACAGTTAACCAGGTAGCCTCAGGTCTTATAGGAAGCAAAATTGACCTGGGGATTATTCCGGCCGGTTCAGCAAATGGGCTGGCTTATAATCTTGGTATTCCATTAGATATAAGAATGGCTATTGAGATCATTCTTGAAAATAAAGCGAAACCTGTTGATTCTATTCGCATAAATGATGATATATTCTGTTTTCATTTAGGGGATATAGGAATTAATGCAAGAATAGTAAGGAGATTTGAACAGGAAGGGTCAAAAGGTCTGACCGGATATGGCAAGCAAATGCTTAAAGAACTTTTTTCAGGAAGGACTCATTTTAAATTTATGCTGAAAACACCTTCAACATATAAAAAGTTCAGCGCTGAAATGGTGGTTATTGCCAATGCAAAATCATTTGGTACAGGAGCAGTTATTAATCCGGAAGGGCTCATGGATGACGGGGAGTTCGAAATTGTTATTATCCGTCCATATCCATGGTGGGGTCTTTTTTATCTTATCAGGATGATTTTATTCGGTAAACGTGAGAAACTTAAATTTATTCAGTTGATTAAAACAAAGCAGGCTGAAATGGTTTTTGACAAACCACATGATTTGCAGGTGGACGGTGAGATTATCAAAGATGTCAAATCACTCAAAACAGAAATTATCCCTTCTGTTCTGAATATTCGGTATAAGTAATTATATCTGATTAATACTACCTGTGGCAGGTTAATCGAACTCTTTTATTGTATCAATGATTCTACATTCTGTAGCTAGAATCCTACAATTTCAAAATAAACAGGAATTCTTTTCACTTTCAATTAAATAATGTAAATGCACCTTATAATCATAATATTAGTGTTTTCCGGGCATTTATAGGAGTATTATTTTATTTTATGGCACAGCTTTATATGATAAACAGGTGAACTCATAAAATACTATTGCCATGACCGTAATTAATATTGTTTTTTCAATTCTGGCTGCAATTTTTATAGGCACTCTTTTTTTTTATGTCTTTAAATTCTCCGGCCCATGGGGTACCCTTTGGTCTTTTCTGCTTATTCTTATAGCTGCTGGTTTAGCTGCTGCAGCATGGGTTGAACCTGTCGGACCGGTTTACCGTGATATCGCATGGTTCCCGATTTTATTTGTGATTGTGGCCTTTGCGATCCTGTTGGCCGCCGTCACTCCTCCCCGCAGCCGCAGAGGTCTGAAAGCTTCTGAGGAAGGAGCAGAGACTCTGAAAGAGGAGGCGCCATATGTTGCTATAAGTGGTTTGTTCTGGATATTCCTTGCCTTATTGATATTTGCTGTATTTTTTGGTATTATCAGATAATAATTAATCAAAAACACTTACTACTATGTTTAAAATTCTTGATATAACTAAAGACAACCTTATTGCTTTTACCGTAAAAGGAAAAGTTGAGAAGACGGATTATGATAAATTGACTCCTCTGCTGGAAAAAACAGAACGTGAGTTTGATACGCGCAAGCTTTACATCGAGATTGAAGAAATTGGAGGAATTGAACCAGCGGCACTGTGGGAGGATTTCAAATTGTATTTCCTCCATGTCAAAAATTTTGAAAAAGTTGCCATTGTTGGCCAGAGTGATGCAATTGAAAAAGTAACCAAACTGGCAAAGCCTTTTATTTCAGGTGAAACAAAGTTTTTTAATGAGAAGGAGGCGGTAGATGCGAAACGTTGGATTCAGGAATAAACCTGTTAAGCAGGAGTGAAATGCTTCATTTTACCTTTTCAATATGATAAGGAAAACATTGCTGAAGTTTAATCCGGCAATCGGTCTATAAAATTTCTAAGCTTTATATTGTGCATTTATAACATGTTGAGTATTTTATAACATGCTCAGCTATTATAATTATTTGATTCTTAATGTTAAAGGAATTATTTATTGTATATTAGATGCTTATTTTGTGGTATTTATTAAATTTAACCGGTTAGTATTATTAACCACTTAAAAATTAAAATTATGGCTATTAAAAAAGTATGGATAGAAGAAGGATGTACTGCATGCGAAGTTTGTGTCGATATTTGTCCCGAGGTATTTGATATGTCTGATGATACCGCCATAGTAAAAGAGGGCGTCAATTTTGATGATTATGAAGACGGTATTAAAGAGGCCGCCGAAAGTTGCCCGGTAGAGGTTATTAAATATGAGTAGGGGTAAAGCCGGTTTGATATGATAAAATTTCAACTGGACCTGCAGGCGGTTAAAAACAGTTCATACAGTTAAGAATCCGGCTGCAAACAGAATTGCTGCAACAAGGAGCAGGATGCCGATCAGGTCAGCAACCCTGCGGATGACTTTATACAGGAGCATCCTGTTTTTCTTGATTTTCATACTCTCGTTCATCGATTATTTATTTTATTAAATGATTTCAAACCGTTCAGTATAAATTAGCCGCCAGTCTATTCCAAGGTCTCTCAAAGAGAGTTCGGATATATCCATCAGAGGTTTGGGCCCACATATAAAATACATGAACTGTTCAGGATTGTCAGGCAGATATTTTAGTAAAAGTTCTTTGGAAATCAGACCTGATTCACCTTTCCAGTTTTCAGGAGGGTTTTCCAGCAGGTGGATCAGTTTCAGATTAATTTGCCGGCTTAACTCCATCAGCTCTTCTCTGAATGTAACATCCTCCCACGCAATATTCGCGTAAATTAAGACAGCCTGCCTCGGATCCTCATTATCCCTCATACTCCGTAACATAGCCATTGCAGGAGTTATGCCTATACCTCCCATTACAAGAAAAAGGTTTTTTCCCCTTTCGGGGACGAAAGAGCCGAATGGCCCTTCGAGATATACCGTGGTGCCTGGTTTGATATCTTTCCAGGTTGAGGTAAAATCACCGGATTCTTTTGCCGTAAAAGAAAGCTCCCTGTCACTGGTACTTGAGGCAATTGAAAAGGGATGTTGCTGAAGGGAAAAAGGAGTTTTGCCTATGGTTAGCCAGGCAAATTGCCCGCATATGAACTGAAGTCTTCTATGACCTTCAGGTTTAACTTTTATAGTCCAGCTATCACCGCGTTCCCGGCCAACTCCGGTTACCTTATAAGGTTTTTTGCGGTTAAGCCATGGCCTTGTAAGCCTTGTATGCATTACCAGGTATCCGTAAAACATAAACAATAATACAATGGCACTTTTTTTCCAGAACGGATCAAGATAATGCGAAACCTGCAGGGAGTGAACAGTACCAATAAAAATAACAGCTAATGACAGGAATCCGTGCAGCAGTCTCCACTTTTCATATTCCAGCCTGAAGGCAGTACGCCATAAGCTGGTAGCCACAACCAGGATAATAGCTATTGTTACAAATATTAAAGCAATTGCCCTGAGTGCATTTACTCCCGGATCTAAATAAGAGATAAATTCAAAATTGACAACCATTAACAATGCAGGATGCGCGAGAATAAATAAAAAGGCCAGGATTCCTATTTCACGGTGATACTGTAAAAGATTATCCATGCCGTAAGTGGGGGCTATTCTTCTGAATCGGCCTGAAAAAAGAAACTGCAGGCAAAGCATCCCAAAACCAATGAAACCGAAAGCAACACCTAACTCCGTCCAGAATCCCCTGTTGCCGGGGATATTGCCTGATATTGCAACTATCAGGGGTATAAGCACCAGAAAAGTATATGCAAAAAGCCAGTAAGCCCCTCTTCTATAAGTATATCTCATTTTATTACTGTATTTTGAATCT
>SLKJ01000035.1 GCA_007134675.1 Bacteroidales bacterium | reverse complement strand
AGGGATTTGGAATAATAGACATGGACAGGGAAGAAATATTTCATTTCTTCCCCGATATTTTTTCTTTGTCTCAAGATTGCCAGTACTATAATTGTATGCACACAAATGAACCAAATTGTGCAGTTAAAAAAGCCGTTGAAGAAAATAAACTTAGCCTTAGCCGGTATGAAAGCTACCTGAGCCTTTTTTATGATGATACAGGTAAATACCGTACCACGAAATATTGAAATTGGCTTTACGCAATCATCACCCCCTGCTAAAACAAACAGGTTTACCAGTACGCTTTTGTTTTAATATTTTATTTTCTATCTTTCAAAATTATTTCTACCCAAATCAGCTCATGAGACAAATATATCTGCTACTTATAGCAATTATACTGGTACTCGTTACTGCCAATATATATTACTATCTGAACATCCACAAACAGCAGGTAGACTTTCAGAAAAATATCCTCATCCGGCAAACCGAAGCTTGCAGCTGGGAAATTCAGCAGCATACTGCAAATTTCATGAGCGAAATTAATTACATTCTTTTTACTGAAGATATTTCGCAATTTTTCAGTAATGAAGAGGTCATGGAAAGCAGTTCCATGAAAATAGAGGTATTCTTCTTAAAGTATAAAGAATTGATTACCAACATTTCATTATATGATAACGAGAATAATGTTTTTACTATTTTCAAGGACCGCAATAACAACCTGGTAACCAATAGTTATATCTCAAGAATACAAAGAGACCTTCTTGGAAAGGAGACTTTTGAAGAGCTCAGGGATGAATATGTTTTTATTCTCCCGGCATTTAAAGATAACAGAGTACTTGCCAACATTGTGGTACGGATCGATACCAGGAAATATGTCCAGTCTGTTTTTAACAATTACCATATTGACAATACCCTGTGGCAATGGATGATCAATAATAAGGGTGATGTTATCTTTACCAATTTCGGTCCTGAAATCCTGAAAGCCGGTGATGCGGAACTCCTGCTTGATAACTGGCCAAACCAGAATGAACCGGGGAGCATGATACATAAATTGGGGGAGAATGACGGCCTGCTCAGCGTTATTTCAACTTTTTCCCCAATAAAGGTTATGAATCAGGATATGCTGGTCATCTTCTCACTTGACACCGCTATAGTAGTATCTTCTATCCTGACCAGCATAATTACCATTTCTGCTGCCACCTTCATTGTGCTCGTACTGATTATCCTGCTGTTCCTTTATTTTATCAGAAATGAAAGGAGGGAGAAGCAGAAATCCAGGGAGTCTGAACAGGCAATAAAGGACATATTTGAGTCTCTTCCCTCCGGTATTATAATCAAAGGGCCTGACGGGAGAGTTAAAATGATAAACAGCACCGCCCTTGATATTTTAAAGATAGATGATGCGGAAAGTGTCATCGGAAAAGACTTCTCCAATATGTTTTTCCTTCTGAGAGACTATCCTGATAACAACATCACAAGGCAAAAAGAGAGTACCAGCGAATTTGTCTATTATGATCAGGATGACAAGGAGATCATTTTATACAAAAAGGAGATACTGGCCAGTTTTCTGGGAGAAGAAGTACTTGTGGAAGCCTTTATTGATATAAGTCCGATTGAAAACGCAAGAAAAAAAGAATTGGTTTTTGGAGAGGCCAAAACGGAGTTTCTTAAAAGAATCAGTCATGATATCAGAAATCCGCTTAACGGTATAATTAACATGGTAGGTTTGCTTGAATCGGAAATTGATACCGGTCCATCAGAAAAGGAGAAAATTGATGTTGTAAGACGCTGTTGTGACGATATATTATTTGTGATAAACGACATAATGGACTTCTCCGGAATTGAAACCGGCAATATCCAGGTAGAAGAAGTGCCATTTGTGCTGCGAGAAGAAATTGAAAATGCAGTAAAGCCGTTCCTTAGCATAGCCCGTGAAAAAAATATTGAAATAAAAACAAACCTGCTTGACAATATACCTGAAATCCTTATAGGTGACCCATTTCATATCAGGCAGATCCTGACAAACATTTTAAGTAATTCACTTAAAAATACCAGTGAAGGTGAGATAAAACTGTCAGCGGGTAACAAAAAACAAACTGAGGGATGTATCCTGCTGGAGTTTATTATTGAAGACTCCGGCACGGGCATTTCTCCCGGATTGCTTGAAAGCCTCAACCAGCAGATTACTGACCGGATAACATCATCGGAAGGGAGTTACGGACTTGTAAAGACAAGAGAGCTGATCAAGCTAATGAAAGGAGACATGCATATTGAAAGTCCTGTTAAAGAAAACCCTCTGGTTGGCGGACCCGGGACAAGGGTGGTTTTCCATGTACAGGTCTTTTCCAATGAGGTATCAGGAAAAAATCTGAAATTTGACCATATCAGGAGCTATAAGGATATTCGTGCACTGATTCTGGCCGGACCGGAAGAGAACAAGCCCGAAGTCAGTAAAATGCTTGGTAAACTGGGTATCTCTTGTGAGACAACAAACTTTAATAACTCCACGATTGATCTTATTAAAAGCAGGATGTCAGAATCTGAATTGAGCTACTCGGTCATTGTCATTATAGACTCAATAAAAAGTAATGGGTTTTCAATTATCCGGAAACTTCACGAAAATGATCTTGATAAAAATTTTCTTATCATTTTTATCAGTTCTGCAAACAAATCCGGCAATTTTATAAAAAGCCGGAGATTCGGCGCAGATCATTATATAATAGAACCATACGAGGGATCAGAGTTATTTGATATCATCCAAAACAACTTCCCGGATGCAGCAATGCCCGTCGCCCGGGAAACCCACATTAAAAAAGTCAGGCCCGGACTCAAAATACTTGTAGCAGAGGATAACCATGTAAACCAGATAGTGGCCAAATCCCTTTTCAAGAGCATCGGTTTTGAGATTGACATTGCATCAAACGGGAAAGAAGCCCTGAAAGAAGTCAGGGAAAAAGATTATGATATTATATTCATGGATATCCGCATGCCCGAAAAAAACGGCCTCGATGCAACTTATGAAATCAGAAGGCTGGGTTACAGGATGCCGATTGTGGCAATGACAGCCAATGTGGGAGAAATGGACAAAACAAAGGCAATGGAGGTGGGTATGAATGACTTTATCACCAAGCCGGTCCGGGTCGACCTTCTCAAGGATATTATAATTAAAAATTTTTCAGTTTAGTATCTCCGTTACTGCTTGAAAATTAAAGGCTCTTTAACTAATTTTGTGTAAAATGTGATTAGTATGACAACAGAAAATAATTTAGAAGCAACAGGAGCCATTGTTAAAGAAGAAGACCTTATCAACATTAAGCACAAGGTAATGCCCAATACCCTGGTACTTGAAAGTTCACATCCATTTCCCGGGTACCATGGAAGCAACCTCCCGGAGAATCCTCTGCCTGGCAGTATTTATCTTGTTACTCAAAGGAAATACGATGGAGACGATATTTTAAGGGCTGCGAAAAAGATAAAAAGGTCTTTTCCTGATAATTTTGAAGCCAGTTTCGGACAGGCAGAAATAAATGAAAGAATCTATCATTTCATCAGGATAAAAAACCTCGATTGCTTCGACTGCATTCCCGTCATGCAAAAAGCTTTTGCTGATGAAGGAATACAGTTTATGAAAAGAAAATCCGTAAGCGGCGAGTCACTAATTAAACTTCAGAAATTCTTCAGGCTTCAAAAAATAGATAATCATCTCTACAAGGATCTTGATGACCCCCTGATGTATTATTTCGAAATACCAGAAAAACCCGGTTGGGGGCTATTCAAAAAAATTACTTTCTATGTCCGGGCAAATGTGGCTAATTACACTTTTGATGCAGCCCTCGGTACACTTTACCTGGAATATATTATTGATATGGTCAGAATATATGCAAAAGATATGACCATCGAACAGCTGGAGTTCATTCGCAAAAAATATCTTTATGAACTTGCTCACCCTGATCACCTTGGCTGAAACGTTGCAACACTCATTTTTTGACTACAAGCCTGTAAAGCTTATCTGATCTCCTGACCACAGTATCCACCTTGAATGCGCAATTTTCGCCCTTGACTGCCTCTTTGGTGCGTCCTGCATCATTCCTGATCTCCACTGTCCGCATCTGGATAACCCCGGTTGAAGGTCCTGTTATCAGAACCTCATCTCCCTCCCGGAGTGATCCATTTTCAATTAAGAATTCCGCTACTCCTATCCTGGAATAATAATTTGTTGCTTTACCTGTGTAGACTTTTTTTCGTGTTGCCCTGGAACCATATGAATGGCTCCATTCACCAAGTTTTTGACCAAGATAGTAACCATCCCAGAAACCCCTGTTGAAAACAGTTGCAAGTCTTTCTTTCCAATTGTTGATCCTCTTTTCAGTATAACTCCTTCCAAATACAGCATCTACTGCCTCAGAATAGCATTCTGTCACAGTTTTAACATATTCGGGTGAACGGGCACGCCCCTCGATCTTAAGGACAGTAGCTCCGGCATCAAGTATCTTGTTCAGAAAATGAATGGTACAAAGATCCTTTGGAGACATAATATACTCATTATCAATATCAAGCTCCCGGCCATCATCCTTTTCCCTTACAGTATATGAGCGTCGGCATATCTGGAGGCAGGCTCCCCTGTTTGCGGAGTTTCCCGTTTCATGCAGGCTAAGGTAACATTTGCCCGATATGGCCATACAGAGTGCGCCGTGGATAAAAACTTCGAGCTGTATATTTCTTCCGGAAGGCCCTGTTATTTTTTCTTTTTCTATTGCCTCTGAAATATCATGCAACTGATCAAGGTTTAATTCACGGGCAAGCACCATCACATCAGCATAACGGGAATAAAACCTTACCGCATCAGTGTTTCCGATGTTAAGCTGGGTGGACAAATGGATCTCCATGCCAAGCTTCCTTGAATATTCAACAGCAGAAATGTCGCTTAAAACAAGTGCAGAAACACCCTGTTTTTTGGCTTCTGAAACAATTTCCCTCATCAGCGGCATATCACTATCATAAAGCAGCGTATTAACCGTAAGACAGGATTTAACACCATTTTTACGGCATATTTCTGAAACGGGTCCCAGGTCATCAATTGAAAAGTTGCCTGTGGAACGGGAGCGCATATTCAGACTGTCAACTCCAAAATATACAGCCCCGGCGCCTCCCTGCAATGCCGCGTGCAGCGACTCATATGAGCCGGCCGGGGCCATTAACAGAATACTTTCTCTTTTTAATTGTTTGGAGGTGGCCTGCATAAGGTTGGTAATTAATCAGATTGATCCGCCGGTTTTTTCAATACAATCCTTATTGTGGTTCCCTCGTCGAGAGCGGACTGATGGACAAGAATCCTGCCTCTATGATATTCCTCAACTATACGCTTTGAAAGCGAAAGACCCAGTCCCCAGCCATTTCTGCGTGTTGAGAAGCCCGGTTTGAATATTGTCTTGAAATGCCCTCTGGGAATTCCCTTTCCCGTATCGGTAATGTCAAGATAAACTTTATTACCTGCAGTTTTAAGGGATACTGTTATTTTACCATTGCCTTCCATTGCATCAAGCGCATTTTTGCATACATTCTCAACGACCCATTCAAAAAGTGGAATATTGAGAGGGATCTTCACAGGATCTGATGGCCTGTATTTTTTTTCGAAAGATATTCCTTTTGGTGTACGAATACGGATATATTCAAGTGTATTGTCAATAACTTCAATGATATCTTCAGTATTCAATGCAGGCCTGGATCCTATCTTCGAAAACCTTTCTGTTATTGTTTCAAGCCGTTTAATATCTTTTTCCAGCTCCACCAGCATATCCTTGTCCTGCCCTTTCTCTTTCATCAGCTCAAACCAGGCCATCAATGATGATGTAGGTGTAGCCAGCTGATGTGCAGTTTCCTTTGACATTCCAAGCCAGACCTGGTTTTGCTCAGCCTTTCTCGAAGTACTGAAGGCATAATATGCAATAAGAAGAAAAACAATTATTACAGTCAACTGTACATAGGGGTAGTAAGCCAGCCATACCAATATCCTGGAATCATTGTAGTAGATGTAATGACGTTCATCTTCAGAGAATTCCATTTCAATTGGCTCATTATTCCTTTGCATTAAAAGAAGCTGACGGTTAAGGTATTCAGGATTCCCGATCCTTGAGGGGTTAAGGTTTCTGTAGTAAAGTATATCCCCTTCGTGATCAGCTACAATAACCGGGACAGTTTCGTTGTACTGGACTACCTTAAGATAAAAAGAAAAGTCGGTTACTTCAGAATCAATATCAGCAATTTCACGGGTAGCCTCAGCCCATAGTTCCATTTTCTTCCTCTCCTCCACGGCAAGCCTTTTAACAAGGTTATCGGTAAACCAGAGGGAAGTGAATGCTATGATTACAGCAAGAATCAAAAGTCCGAGTTTCCACTGCTGTCTTTTAAGATATATGCTCATTGATGACATTTATGCTTTCTTAATATCACCCAAAGGTAAGAATTAAGAATCATTATCTTACTGGTTTTATTGGCCCGGTTTCTCCGGTGACTTTTCCTCTTCGTCCCATATGATCTCCAAAGACCTTTCTCTTGTGTGCCGGCTGTTTCTTGAAGGTTGCCCTGTGGTACCTGCGGGAGGTGTGTTTTCATCCTCTTCATCCCAGGTTATCCTGAACCGGCTTCCGGATGCTTCTGTTGCAGACGAACTTCCTTTGGCTGAACTGTCTGATGAAAACCATCCAAACTCTTCATGAAGAAGCTGCCTGAGTGCATTTCTTTCTTCGGTAATACTTTCCCTGATCATATCGCGGACTGCCCCGCGGTCATAAGAGACCCTGTAATCTTCAGGTGTCCCGGATACCAGAAGGTAAAGGCTGGTTCTTCCCAACCCATCATCCTCTACAATCCCGAACTCCTGATTCTCCGGTTTGGCCCTCCTTGCACGACCGTAGAGAACATCAGACAACAGAACCCTCATCCGGTAATCAAAGTGACCGTCAAATCTATGTGTCCCTGATCCGCTGATATTGAATGCAGAGGAATTTATGTCCATCTGCGGAATTGTTATAACCTGGTTTCTGATAAATATTTCATTTTGAAGGGTTGAGAAACGAATATGCTGTAACTCAGCTACATCTATAAAGCGGGAAAGACCAAGCATGGGCTCAAAGTTGATAAGCTCACCATTCCTGATCTCAACTTTGCTGTCTGCCACAAGTTTTTCCCAGATAATCTGAAGATAAGGGTTCCATTCTGAAATAAAACCAAGGTTTCCGGTAAGTTTTCCCTGGAGATGATCGCCGTGAATAAATGTTTGTTCAAAATTATTGAAAGAATAGAACATTTTCTGCATATCCACATTCCGCATTTGCAGCTGCGACTGGAACATGAAATCGTCGTTTATCCTCTGGGCGATAACTCCATTTCCGGAAATTGCACCATCCATCGAATTGAATTCAACCTCATTGAGGGTCATCATTTTTGGTTTATAACTCAGTTTTCCTCTGAAAAGAGTTGATGAAAATTTTCGGAAAGTCAGTTCATCGACAAGAAAATCGAGGCTCAGCTCAACATTTGAAGGGAAGATAAGTGGTTCTCTGGCATCCTGATGTTGCTGTCCGTTTCTGGAGGTGTGGATATAGTTATCCAGATTCAGCTGCCGGGAATAGAGTCCTCCTGATATGCGCATGGTTTCATCTTGACCCAGAAGCCATGGAAGGCCGTTATCTATCTCCCCCCTGATTGAAAAATGGTCGCTGCCAATATTGAAATTAAGCTCTGGCGTTCTTAGTGTCTTTCCGAAATTCAGTTCACCACCTATTCCGGAAGCAACATATCTGCCTTCTGATATTTCAAGAAACCCGTTCTCAATTTCCATAACGCCACTCAGATCCATCTTATTGAGTTCTTCAATGCCCCATTTCACCAGGGTATCAATCCGCCCGTTTGCTGAGAAAACAGTGTTTATCCTGCCTGCAATCTGTTTTATATTGGCCGGCTTATAGAATCGTGCCATCTCTTCCAGCAAAAAAGATGCATCTGTATCAAAAGTGACAACCGGTTGTGACAGATCGGAAATACCTCCGCTGGCACGTATGCTGCCTTTTCCAAAACCAGTGTAAAAATTTCTTACCACAATTGTTGAGGTTTGGGCATTCTGGCGAGGGCCGTTGCTGAAATAACCGGACAGGCTGACATCGTTTAAGCGCATACCTGTATCGCGGCGGATAATCTGGCCATTTTCAGTTTCAAATGAGACAAAAACCGAAGGTGAAATTGTTTTGCTTACTTCGCCCGATATAGACGATTCAAAATCAAACCTTCCTGAAAACCTGTATGGATCAAGCCTTTCACCAATGTTTTCGGGGAGAAGGTCTATCAGCGAGGCAATATCAAGGTTATATCCGCTTATTTTAATGTCGGCATAGCCCTGGTCGCCTGTTTTATAAACACCGCCAACTGAAAGTGTAACGCCCGATAGTTCGATCATACCCTCCTTAATGTCAAAAAGTTCATCATCTACATCTAAAGATATTTTAGCCGATATATCCCTGTTTCCGGAAACATAAATGCCCTGGTGCCTTAACCGGCGGCTGGTTCCAGTGGCAATAGCCCGCAGAGAATATGAGGACTGGCTGAAATTCCCCTTCAACTCAAGCCGTCTGAAATCTGAATCAAAGTATATCTCCTGTATTTCATTGGTAAATATAACCCGATAATTACTGAGCCTGACATCCTGTAAATCCAGATTGAACCGGTTATCAGGCGAATCAGGGGTTTTCCAGAACCTGTAATTCTCCTGTCCGTCGGCATTCAAAGCCAGGTTAAGAATCCCGTTTACAGCATGGATGTTCCTGATTCGGTAATCTTTTCTGAAGATATTGTTTAAGCTGAATTGCAGAAAAAGGCTTCTGGCGGTAAAAAGTGTGTCGGAATCAATACCCTTCCCGGTATTCTGAATATATCCATCGGGTGCCAGTATAACGACATCTCTGAATTCCAGGGAGGCCCGCGGAAATTTCCTGAGAACAGAAAAGGATAGATCGCCAACTCTGATCTCAGTTTTTACATGTCTATTGATCTGACTGATCATCAACTGTTTTACCTCATCCTGATAATATCGGGCAATTATAACTCCGGCAAGGGTGACAATCAGTAATATCAACAGAAAAGTTACCAGAAAATATTTTAATATGCGAGACATCCCGAAGTAATATCTGAGTTTACCAATAAACGCAAAACTCAGGCCAAAATTATATCATGGGGATTCATATCAGAAAACCGGCATCATCATCAGGACCAAGCTCAAAAGGTAATGTACCGTATCTGAAAATCCGCATGGTGCGTTTCCCGATGAGTCTGATAGTACCATTTTCAAGCAAAAGCATGCTGCCTTCCCTCAGGCCGGTAACATAGGTATCCTGGTTTATTTCAATATATTCAGATATTCTCATTTCACGGGTTTCGCCTGCATGGCCTTCGGTATTGGCATCCAGGTAGTGGGGATTGATCTGAAACTTTACAAGGCTGAAACCATCAAAGCTCAGGGGTTGAACTATCGGCATATCATTGGTTGTGCATATAGTTGGACAGGCTACATTGGCACCAGCACTCCAGCCGATGTAAGGTGTGCCTCTCATCACCCTGTTCCTGATTTTTTCAACCAGGCTGTTTTTGTGCAGCTGCTCAGCCAACCGAAATGTATTGCCTCCTCCGACAACTATTGCTTCTGCCTTTTCAACAGCTTTTTCAGGATCATTAAAATGATGTATGGAAATAATATCATGACCTGCCTCATTGAATTTCTCTTTCACTTTATTTTCATAATCATCATAAGAGAGAGTAACACCCGCATATGGCACAAACAGGGCTTTTTTGTCTGAAGATCCCAGAAATTCCCGGATATTCTCTTTTGGATATTCAAGATACCCTTCACCGGCATTAGTGGAATTGCTTATCAGTAACAGCCTCATAATCACAATTTAAAATTTGAATGGTCACGGTTAACCTCAACGAACCGGTTCTTATAACCTGAAACATCAATGTACATGACTTTCCCGGATATAACCCCGGGAATCCCTGTTATAATTTTTACCACTTCGTTGGCAAGGCAGGCTCCCGTAATCCCTGGCAAAATTCCCGGCATCCCTGATAATTTTTTTTCTCCTTGAGTATTTGTCTCATCATCAACCGGCCATGCACAGCGGAAAGAGGGTCCACCCATATAATTAAAGACAGAAAGTCTTCCTTCCATATCAGATACTTTGCCGTAAACCATTACCCTGCTGTATTTCAGACATGAATCATTTATAAGATAGCTGGCCGGCAGATTATTTGTTGCATCTACAACAATATCATAACCAGGCAGGATTGCACCGGCATTATCCTGGTTCAACTGAACATTCAGCATATTGATCTGAATCAGTGGGTTCATACCCTGGAGCCTCTCACGGGTTACAACTGCCTTGAGTTTACCGATGTCATTCATTCCGTATAATACCTGGTGACTCAGATTCTCCTCCTCAATAGAATCAAAATCAATAAATCCAAGAGTTCCTACGCCCATGGCAGTAAGGTATTGCAAAGTAAGTGACCCGATTCCTCCGATACCAACCACCAGGACCCTGGCATTTTTAATTTTTTCCTGCCCGTCAGCCCCGACCCCATGGAGCATGATCTGCAGTTTGTAACGTTTTTTTTCCAGTTCTGTCAAGGAATTTAATTCTCCCATTATTTGAGGCATTAGGATTTAACAAGCAGGTAATTATATAATTAACTTTAATTATGATACCATATATTCTAAACAACTACCAGGAACCTTTGTTTACAGGCATCAGATAAATATCTGTTCATGTATAAAAGACCTGCTTCCCCCTTTCGGGGAATAGCAGGCTGCAAATGCCGGGAGCAGGGGAATATTAACATTAAAACCCAAGTATTGAAAACCCAACTGCAAAAGGGAAAAGTTCAGGTCCTTTATTCTTCTGAAAAAGGGGTGTTGGATAATAATTGGCATAAAGGTTAAGGGATCTGTAACCTGTTCGAATACTCAGGCCATAACGGAATGGAGAAAGGTAGAAGTCGTCTCTTACCCTTTCCCTGCCCCGGCTTGAGTTATCTTTGTATACTACCCTTGTGCCGGAACCTATATTGACTCCCCCGATCACCCCTGCTGAAACATATGCCCTGTGAGAACGTCTGGGATGATTGGTCTGAATCTCAAAAAGAAGGGGAACATTAAGATAAATGGCCCTGAACCTGGTCCTGTCCAGATCTATTCCGGCTTCATCGTAATCAACAGGTACAATTTCCCTGTTTTCTTTGGTAATGCTGACGTTATTCGAAAACCTGTAGTTATTGAATTCAAATCCAAGACCGGTTACAAACCCGATATTATTGTCTGATACTGTCAGATTATACTGAAGTATATTCAGATTTATATTCCTGGACCTGGCTGCTCTGAGTTCCATAAAATCATCTTCAGGACCGAGAGACAATGAAAAATCTTTGTTAACGTAATTATTCAACCCCAGCTCCAGTCCGCGCCAGTTTCCCCTGAAACGTCCCGTCCTGCGGTTAATTCTTTCAGGATCATGTTCGGTCCTGTCATAAATGCTTATGTCGGTTTTTCCATCCTTATCGATGATCAGTATCTGCCTGTTTCCTATCGAAATGGAGGTTGTGTCGGTTTTCGAAGGCCTGACCTTTACAGTATCAGTTTCATATTCCTTCTGCGATTCTACTTCAAGCATCTCAGCCCTGTTTAACATTTCGTCACGTGTCTGGCCGGCCAGGTGGTCCGGAGCAGTGAATAACATTAAAGCAACGCTTAATGTAAATGTCAAAATTACATTATTTTTCATGTTTTTATGAGTTTTATTAATTAAATTAAGTAACCATTCAGAACCTCTTCTCCTGCTATGACGGATAACATCACCTGTTTGTTACAGTTAGTCCCCGGATATCGTTGTTGACCTCCTGAACCCGATCAACCGGGAGTTAAATGCCATTGAAACAAGCTCTCCTTCACTGCTGTACTCCCGCTCAAATTGCATATCGGTACCTGCAACATTGTTAATTCCCTTCAACCCTGCATCGGCAATATCCCACAGCGTGATCCTTTCCCTTTCCGGCTCATCACTCATCTTTCTTGAGAGCAGACCCATAACCCCGCTGATAAGCATTTCCGGGAGCTGGCTCTCCTCCCTGTATGTGTCTGAAGAAGGCATGGAGAAATGTCCGGCCAACCTTACAGGGTAAAGCTGTGGTCCGGATAAGGATGTTTTTATCTCGAATTTGCTGTTTAAATGATTCACTGGCAGTGGTATCAACCCGTGATCTCTGTTAACAAAACCCGGGCCGGTATTTACAGGTTCTTCCTGCATTGTTGCGGTTGCCCGTGCTAAGTCTTCATGCACTGCAGAGGCTGATATTAATGTTTCGATATCGACTTCTGAAGTTTGCCCGGAATAATGCCGGTCCAATGGTGTTGTGAAAGCATCAGATACCTGATCAGTTTCAGTCGGTAAAATAGTCTCACGGTCAGCAAAGGGAGCAACCAGGTGATCATTCCTGCTGTAGTTCCAGATAAAAACGGATGCAGATATAAGCAGTAAAACAGATGCAGCTACCGCAAGTACCCGGTAAACTGCTCTTTTTCCTATCCCCACCCGGATCTTTCCTGATGCCGGGCTCCTTTTCCTGAGCAAATGCTTTTCGGAAAAAAATACGGAATTATCGGGCTTGAGCTTAACAATACCGTATAACCGGGCTGTACGAGCACATTCCGGATTATCGGAAAGGAACTCATCAAGGGCTGTTTCCGCGGAAGCTGAAAGATCACCCTCGATCTGTGCTATGCAGAACTGCTCGTAATTGCCCTTAGTTATCTGGCAGGAGCCAGCTCCCTTTTTAAGATGCTCTTTGATCGGAAACTTTATTTCACAGGGTGTCAGCGTAATATCAACCAGATCTGTCCCGATCTCCAGATCGGGATTTTTTTCCATAAACTTCCTGACCTCCTCTTCCTGTTCTGCAGAAAGCTCTCCCTCCATCATGTCAAGAAGCCATGCTTCGTAATTTTCCCTGTTGATATGCATAAAGTCCTGTTTATACCATTATTTTTTATATCCGCTCAATAATCATATTCTGGTCGGCCTGTTAAATAATTAAAT
Source organism: Bacteroidales bacterium (assembly GCA_007134675.1). Lineage (GTDB taxonomy): Bacteria > Bacteroidota > Bacteroidia > Bacteroidales > PUMT01 > PXAP01. Next base: position 1,163 of record SLKJ01000035.1, on the reverse strand, counting down.
GAATTACCTATATCAGGATCTCCATCTTGCCTATATACTTTTTAAGTCTGGTACGGGCCCTGTATATATAAACTTTTACCTGTGATTCACTTAACCCGGTAATATCAGCAATTTCATCATATGAGTATCCTTCATAATCTCTTAACAAAAGCACCGACCGCTGTACCTCCGGCAATCTATCCACAACCTCATGTAATACTTCATTAAGATCAGTGTATTGATTTGTATGAGAATATGTTTCATCACCAGTCATATCAAGGCTCGTCAATCGCTTTTCCCTTCTTAGAACATCTATCATGGTATGATAGGCAGTTGTAAAAAGATAGGACTTCATTTTCGATGGAGAAATGGTTTCGAGTTTTTGCCATAGCTTCTCAAAGGAATCCTGTACAATGTCACGTGCCTTATTCTCATCCTTTACATTTTTCAGAATAAATCGATACACTCCGTCGGAATGCTCATCAACACACCTGTTAAAATATTCAATACTCATGTTCTATCCGGCAATTTTCTATTGTGACGCACAAAGGTGTAAATATGTTACAGCAAGGTAAAAAAATTGTGATAAAAAGCCTTTTATTTAAGCCCTGAAATATAACCATTGAAAATTTTTGACAAACTATAAGTAATGTCTTAAATTTACAAATAACAACAGAATAAATACTAATACAAAAATCTACTATCATGGACCAACTATTCAGCAGTGAGTTCTGGGCGGAATTATTCGTGAGCCTTCAGGGCTGGATCATTTCCGAATTGCCCGGACTTCTTATAATCGTAGTTGTAATTCTCATCGCCCTCAAATCATTACGAATTGGCATTGCTAAAATTAAAAAGGCATTTGTAAAGCGTGCTGAAGAGGATGAAAAGGTTGATACGCAAGAGGTTGAAAAAAGGATCAACACCCTTACCGGTATCCTCTACGGCTTACTGAGGATTGTCCTGCTTGCTGTGCTTATTATGATAATCCTGGTAAAATTCGGTGTTAATATCGGCCCCCTTCTTGCAAGTGTCGGAATTTTAGGCCTGGCAATCGGATTTGGTGCCCAGGAACTTGTTCGCGACTACATATCAGGATTTTTCATATTACTTGAAAACCAGGTCCGCACCGGAGATGTTGCCATTATTAACGGGACCGGCGGACTGGTGGAGAGCATTGAGCT
>SLKJ01000074.1 GCA_007134675.1 Bacteroidales bacterium | reverse complement strand
GCGGATGTGGCGGAATTGGCAGACGCGCTAGACTTAGGATCTAGTGCCGCAAGGCGTGGGGGTTCGAGTCCCTTCATCCGCACCAGAAAACAGAACCGCCAAACAACCGGTAAGCGCATGGTAGTCTTGGCGGTTTAAAAATAATAGATCAATGCAGGTAACGAAGGAAAACAAGGACGATCTTAATGCAACTATAAGGATCCGGGTTGAAAAACCTGATTATGACCAACAGGTAACAGACAAACTTAAAGATTATAAGAAAAAAGCCAATATGCCTGGTTTCAGACCGGGAATGGTCCCGATGGGACTGATAAAGCGAATGTATTATAAGCCGGTTCTTCTGGAGGAGATCAACAGGGTTGTTTCTGAATCGCTCACCAAATTCATTGATGACGAAAACCTCAACATACTTGGCAAGCCTCTTACAAGTAAAGAAGAGCAGAAAGAGATCGATTTTGACACCCAGGAAAGTTTTGAGTTTGTTTTTGATATTGGCCTTGCCCCGGAAATTGAGATAGATTTCTCCAACAAGGATAAATTTCCCTACTACGTAATAGATGCCGATAAAGATCTGCTGGATAAGCATGCGGACAGCTACGCGAACCAGTACGGAGAAATGTCAGATGGTGAAGAGGTTCAGGAAGAGGATGTGATCAAGGGTAATCTCAGCCAGCTTGGTGAGGAAGGCGATATAATTGACGGGGGAATAACCGTTGAAAGCGCATCCCTTTCAATGAGGGTTATAAAGGATGAGGATATCAAAAAGCAGCTGACAGGATCAAAAATCGGCGAGGTCCTCCAGATAGACATGAAAAAAGCATATCCCAGTGAGGCCGAACTGGCACAGCTGCTGGGTATTGAAAAGGAAAAGATTGAAACCGAACCGATGAATTTCCAACTTACCATTGAGGAGATAAGCCGTTGGAAAAAGGCGGAAATCAACCAGGAGCTTTTCGATAAGGCCTTTGGAGAAGGTTTGATTAACTCGGAAGAGGAGTTCAGGACCAGGCTTAAGGAGGAGATAGAAAAAGCATATGCCCAGAACAGCGACTACAAATTGTTTCTCGACACCAAAGAAAAGATGCTCGATAAGGTGAAAACGGACCTACCCGAAGATTTCATAAGGCGGTGGCTGCTTGAATCGAACGAAGGCAAACTGACTGAAGAGGATCTGGAAAAGGACTTTTCAAAAATAAAGGATGACATAAAGTGGCAGATCATTCAGGACGCTTTTATCAAACAGTTTGAACTGAAGGTTGAACCCTCTGAAGTTGAAGAGCTTGCAAGACAGCAGGTACTCATGCAGTTCAGGCAGTATGGAATGGCACACGTACCCGAGGAACACCTTAAAAACTATGCAGGAGAGATGCTCAAAAAGGATGAGGAGAGAAGAAGGCTTTATGAGCAGAAGTTCCAGGAGAAAATAACCCAGCTGGTAAAGGAAACAGTTAAGCTGGAAGAGAAGAAGCTTAAAGAGGAGGAATTTTCCAAATTATTTGAAAAATAAGGTGTAAGTAAGCAGTAAAACAAAAATAACTAATAATGAGCAAAGAAAACGATTTCCGTAAATATGCCACCGGCCATCTCAGAATGAGTGGCTCAGGGATTGACAGTTACCAGTCACTCCTGAATTCATATATATCTCCCACCATTATAGAGGAGAGGCAGCTAAACATTGCATCGATGGACGTCTTTTCACGCCTGATGATGGACAGGATAATATTTTTAGGACTTCCAATTGACGACTATGTGGCAAACATTGTGCAGGCGCAGCTTCTGTACCTTGAATCGTCTGATCCGTCCAAAGACATACAGATCTACATCAACAGTCCCGGAGGCTCAGTGCATGCCGGACTTGGAATTTATGATACCATGCAGTACATAGGCTCGGATATTTCTACCATCTGTACAGGAATGGCAGCCTCAATGTCGGCAATTCTGCTGGCAGCGGGCGCTAAAGGAAAACGCAGCGGACTGAAGCATTCGAGGATGATGATACACCAGCCCATGGGCGGTGCCCAGGGCCCTGTTTCCGACATAGAGATAACAGTTCGTGAGATACAGAAACTGAAAAAGGAGCTGTACGAAATAATCTCACACCATACCGGGAACTCCTTTAATAAGGTTGAAAAGGATGCCGACCGGGATTACTGGATGACCTCCGAAGAGGCTCAAAAGTACGGGATGATTGACGAAGTTCTTGTGAGAAACACAAAAAAGAACTAGCTTTACACTCTCGTCGCAGGGGTATTTGAGGTTGCAGATAGCATTATCTCAGCAGATGAATTAACAGTATTGGACCATGGTGTATACCAACGATAAAAAGTCAGAAAAGTGTTCCTTCTGCGGAAGGACCAAAAAAGAAACCAACCTCCTGATTGCAGGTGTGTCAGGACATATTTGCGACTCTTGTGCCGAACAGGCATACGGGATAGTTAAGGAGGAGGTAAAATCAAAGTCGGAACTGGACCTTAAGCATATAAAGCTTCTGAAGCCTTTGGAGATAAAGAATTTTCTCGACCAGTACGTGATTGGCCAGGAAGATGCGAAAAAATTCATTTCCGTAGCGGTTTACAACCACTACAAAAGGCTGATGCAGGAAACCCACAGGGATGACCAGAATGTTGAAATTGAAAAATCAAACATCATTCTCGTGGGCGAGACAGGTACGGGTAAAACCCTGCTGGCGCGTACAATAGCTCGGATGCTGCATGTACCTTTCACAATAGTCGATGCAACGGTGCTGACCGAGGCAGGTTACGTTGGTGAAGATATTGAGAGCATACTGACAAGGCTGCTGCAGGTTTCTGATTACAACGTTGAATCGGCCGAAAGAGGCATTGTGTTTATTGACGAAATAGACAAGATTGCCAGAAAAAGTGATAACCCTTCAATAACCCGAGATGTGAGCGGAGAAGGTGTTCAGCAGGGGCTTCTCAAACTGCTTGAAGGGTCGGTTGTCAATGTTCCTCCGCAGGGGGGTCGCAAGCATCCGGACCAGAAAATGATCCCGGTAAATACAAAGAATATTCTCTTTATCTGCGGAGGCGCATTCGATGGAATTGAAAAAAAGATCGGGATGAGGCTAAACACCAAAGTGGTGGGTTATTCGGCCGCAGCAAAGGCTGAACTGGTGGACCGCGAAAACCTGCTGCAGTACATTGCCCCGCAGGATCTTAAGGCTTACGGACTGATTCCCGAGATCATAGGACGACTTCCCGTACTTACATACCTGAACCCGCTTGACAGGAAAACGCTCAGGGCAATCCTTACCGAGCCGAAAAACTCAATGATAAAACAGTATATCAAACTGTTCAAGATGGATGAAATCAATCTTACAGTTGATGAAGATGTGCTGGAGTATATCGTCGATAAGGCTATTGAGTTTAAGCTGGGGGCACGGGGACTGCGGTCGATATGCGAGGCTATAATGATCGATCCGATGTTTGAGATGCCCTCGGGTAACAACGGAGATCTTATCATAGACCTGAAATTTGCAAAGTCAAAACTTGAAAAGGTCAATATCAAGAAACTAAAGGTGGCCTGACAATCCCGCTGATGCCCAGCATTAACCCAAAAAAAAGCCTTGGCCAGCATTTTCTTACCGATAAAAACATTGCCGCCAAAATTACCGGTGCACTTTCCTGCAGCGGATACGACCAGGTGATTGAAATTGGTCCGGGAACAGGTGTACTGACAGAGTTCCTGCTTGAAAACAGAAAATTTGAAACCCGTCTTATTGAAATTGACCGGGAATCAGCTGATTACCTGAGAATGCGCTTCCCTGAGATCGCCGGAAATATTACTGAAACGGATTTTCTGCAATATCCGGTGGACAGGGAATATTCTTCGCCGGTTGCAGTTATCGGTAACTTTCCGTATAATATTTCAAGCCAGATTTTTTTCAGAATACTTGAGTTCCGACATCTGGTGGCAGAGGTGGTGTGCATGCTTCAGAAAGAGGTTGCTGAAAGGATTACCTCGCCGCCAGGGTCCAAAGTCTATGGAATACTCAGCGTATTATTGCAGGCATTCTATAAAACCGAGATGCTTTTCAGCGTTGGACCACAGGTATTTATCCCGCCCCCGCGTGTCAGATCGGCCGTGATAAGGCTTACACGCTATCCGGCATCCGGGCTCGACTGCAATGAACAGCTGTTTTTCAATGTTGTAAAAACGGCTTTTAACCAGAGAAGGAAAATGTTGCGAAATTCACTTGGTTCTTTTCCGGCTCTCAAAAAAATGGGAAATGAGCCTTCTGATAAGATTTTATCCCAACGACCTGAACAGCTTTCTGTGGATGATTTTGTCAGAATAACCAGATTTATTGAATCATACTCCTGAAATCCAAAAACATGCAGATTGAACCGGCAATCCCCGGATCCAATGATTGGCAGTCCCCGCATCCCGGATCCCGGATTGCTATGGTGTAAAGAATCTTTTAAAAGGTATGGTTTATGGCTTCGACCGGATTAAGGCGAGAAGCAGCATATGCAGGTGCATATCCGGCAATCACACCGATAACAGCAGAGACGAAAAGTCCCAGAATAATATTCCCCATGGTAAGGGTAATGGTGAACTCAGTAAAATAGCTGACCAGCTGGGTGCCGGTAAATATAAGGACCAGTCCCAGAACCCCCCCCATCAGAGCAAGCAGTACCGATTCATAAAGGAACTGCAATAGTATGAAATAGTTTTTTGCTCCCATCGATTTCTGAATGCCAATCTGGTTTGTCCGCTCTTTTACAGAAACAAACATGATATTTGCAATTCCAAAGCCGCCAACAAGAATGGAAAATCCACCAATTATCCAACCTACAAGGTTAATGGTTACAAATATCTGATCAAGTCCACGTGTAATGGCGCTGGCCTGGTTGAGGGCAAAATTATCATCTGCTGCCGGCTTCAGGCGACGAGCCGACCGCAGGATCTGCCGCAGTTCGTCTATGAGCTGTTGATTTGGAACATCAGGCAGAGCTTTAACCATTATCATGGGATTCAAACGGTCGGATCTGATATTGTATATGGTGCGCGCATAATTCATTGGTATAAGCACCATTTCATCAAGGCTGCCTCCTCCAAGAAGGCTTGTGCCCTCCCGCTGTACCACCCCGATAACAGTAACTCTGTTCCCGGAGATCTGGATTTCCCTGCCAATCGGATTTTGTCCGTTAAAAAGCTGCATTGCAATATCATGGCCAATGAGGGCAAGGTTACGTCCTGCAGCAGATTCATATGGAGTGAAATATCTGCCCTGCTCCAGCTCAAAATGACGGATAACATTAAAATCATGTGAGTTGGCCCAGATGCCGATGTTCTCGAGATAGGTGCCGCCATACCTTACCAGTCCCCCGGTCGATGCAGAAAAGACAACCCCTTCTGAAAATTGAGACCTGCGTCGGATTTCATCATAATCGCGCAGGTCTGGCACAGGCCGGCGCATGTAAACCCACCATGCATAGTCAGAGTCAAAGGCCCATGGCCATTTCTGTACGTAAATTACATTATCTCCAAGCTGGGCAATGTTATCCCTGATATTTCTTTCCAGCGAATCTACAATTGTAAAAACTGATATGATCGCAAAAATACCTATGGTGATACCAAGCAGTGATAATAACATGCGAAGCTTATTTACCATGACGGAGTTCAGGGCAAATAGCAGGCTCTCCTTAAGAAGCTTCAAAAATATCATTCTGTTGCAGAATATTTTTCACCCAATAGTTTTCGCAATACAAAGATATGTGACATTCTGAAATTAAACACTGACGATTGAAAAAATAACCCCTGTTACTACAATAGTAGTGCTGATCTATTATTTTAACCGAAAATCAATTGTTTTGTTTTGCCGGATTTTATCTTTATGACAATATAAATTATTTAACTTTTTGTATAACTTTGCAGAGTGAAAATAATATCCTGTTAATGAGACCATTAAGAAAATTTGCCACCGCGTTTATTTCTGTCTGGCACAAGGACTCACTTGAAGAAATCGTTCAGGCGCTGAATAAACTTGAAATTAAAATTTATTCGACAGGAGGAACGGCCGGCTTTATTGAGAAGATGGACGTTGCCGTAACCCGTGTTGAGGACCTTACCGGCTACCCGTCCATTTTCGGGGGGAGGGTTAAAACGCTTCACCCGAAGATCTTTGGCGGCATTCTCGCCAGAAGGGATAATGATGAAGATGCCAGGGAGCTTGAAAAATACGGTATACCTCCTCTTGATCTTGTTATAGTGGACCTGTACCCTTTCGGGGAAACGGTCGCATCCGGTGCAACCCGGGAGGAAATCATTGAAAAGATCGATATCGGAGGTATTTCACTGATACGTGCAGCTGCAAAAAATTTCAGTGATGTGGTTATCATTCCCTCAGTTAAGCACTACCCGGACCTGATGGATATCCTCAGAAACCGGAACGGAGAGACGGATCTGCAGGAACGCGGCCGGCTGGCAGGGGAGGCTTTCAGGATCTCTTCGGAATATGACACGGCCATCCACAGCTATCTTGTCACCGCCGGCAAAGAGACTGCCTCTGCGCATGACCAGACAGCAACCGGAGATGAGCAGATTGCAGAAATGGATAAGCAGATTGCAGCAGATGATGAGCAGATTGTAACGGAAATCTCAAACGACAGCCTCTCATTGAGTTTCCGAAACGGACGCAGGTTAAGATACGGTGAAAACCCGCACCAGGAGGCACTCTATTATGGCTCCTTCCCTTTCATCCAGCTGCACGGAAAAGAGATCTCCTATAATAACCTCCTTGATATTGATGCGGCCATGGGTCTGATCGCCGAATTTGGGGAGACAACCTTTGCAGTGCTTAAGCATAACAATGCCTGCGGACTGGCGTCGCTTGATAACCTCAAAGAGGCGTGGCTTGGTGCGCTGGCAGGCGATCCTGTCTCCGCCTTCGGGGGAGTTCTGGTTACCAACAGGGAAGTGGACAATGAGACGGCTGAAGAGATCAACAAACTGTTCTTTGAAGTTATCATTGCTCCCGGATACAGTGAAGGGGCCCTGTCTGTGCTGAAGCAGAAAAAAAACAGGATAATACTTATCAATAGAGGGATTGATTTACCTGACAGGCTAATACGGACGGTTACGGGAGGGATCCTGATCCAGGAAAGGGATAATAAATCGGAATCCGGCGCGGACCTGAAGGTGGTTACCGGGACTTCGCCGGACAGTGATGAGACCGGTGATCTGGTTTTTGCAAATAAAATTGTAAAACATTCCAAATCGAATGCCATAGTGCTTGCCAAAGGCAGACAGTTACTGGGCAGTGGTGTCGGTCAAACCTCGCGTATTGACGCCCTGAGGCATTCCATTTCAAAAGCAAGGGCAGCCGGATTTGACCTGTCAGGTGCTGTCATGGCATCAGATGCATTTTTTCCCTTTTCAGATTCCGTAGAGATTGCACACAAAGAGGGGATTACAGCCGTGATTCAGCCCGGGGGCTCATTAAGGGATCAGGAATCTATAGATTTTTGTAACAAAAACAATATAAAAATGGTTTTCACCGGAGTAAGACACTTCAAACATTAAAACTGACAACATGGGCCTATTTTCCTTTTTGACGCAGGAAATTGCCATTGATCTTGGCACTGCAAACACCATAATTATCCACAATGATAAAATCGTTGTAGATGAACCTTCTATTGTTGCAATAGATCAGAAAACCGGTAACCTAATTGCCATCGGAGAAAAGGCAAGGCAGATGCACGGGAAGACACACGAAAACATAAAAACGATACGCCCCCTCAGGGACGGTGTTATTGCCGACTTCAATGCTGCTGAGCAGATGATAAGAGGAATGATAAAGTTAATAAACAACAAGCCCAGGTTGTTCTCACCTTCACTCAAGATGGTAGTCTGCATACCCTCAGGCAGTACCGAGGTTGAGGTGAGAGCAGTACGCGACTCATCCGAGCATGCAGGTGGGCGGGATGTATTCCTTATCTATGAACCAATGGCTGCGTCCATTGGGATCGGCATAGATGTTGAGTCTCCGGAGGGCACCATGATTGTGGATGTTGGGGGAGGAACAACCGAGATTGCAGTTATTGCGCTGGGGGGAATCGTTTGCAATAAATCGATCAGGATTGCAGGCGACGGGTTTACCACAGATATTCAAACATATATGAGACACCAGCATAATATTAAAATTGGTGAACGCACAGCTGAAGATATAAAAATAAATGTCGGATCAGCACTCCCTGATCTTGACGAGCCTCCTGCCGATTACATTGTAAGGGGCCCCAACCTGATGACGGCGATGCCTATAGAAATACCGGTATCATACCAGGAGATTGCCCACTGTCTCGATAAATCAATATCAAAAGTTGAATCAGCCGTTCTAAATGTCCTTGAACAGACCCCTCCCGAACTGTATGCCGATATAGTTAACAGGGGGATAAACCTGGCGGGGGGTGGCGCGCTGCTTCGCGGACTCTCAAGGAGGCTTACCGAAAAAATAAACATCCCTTTTCATGTAGCTGAAGACCCGCTCCATGCAGTGGCACGTGGAACAGCAATTGCTCTTAAAAATGTTGATAAATTTTCTTTTTTGATGAGATAATGAGAGGAACAAGAAATGCGGAACCTGATAAGATTCATATTGAAGTACAACTTCATTATTCTTTTCATAGTTTTTGAAACGATTGCGCTTTTACTGGTTTTTCAAAGGAATAATTATCAACAGGCATTTGCTTTTAACCTCTCAAGAAATATAGGCGGTTACGTGAACTCAAGGATCTTTTCTTTAAGACATTACCTTGAACTTCATGAAACGAACAGGGCTCTTCTGAAAGAAAACGAACGGTTGCGAAACAGCCTTCTTTCCTCATATAAACTGAAAATTCCTGCTGCTGCCGAAGTTGAGTTTGATTCTGCGTGGGTCCAGCAGTACAATTTCATATCGGCAAAGGTAATTGCTAATTCGGTCAATAAGCAGAATAATTTCATGAGTATTGACAAAGGGCGTATTCATGGTGTTAAGCCGGATATGGGAGTTATTTCAGGAGAAGGTGTTGTAGGGATAGTGGCCGGTGTATCGGATAATTTTTCAACAATCATTCCCGTGCTCAATATTGATCTGAGGATAAGTTCCAGTCTGAAAAACACGGGTTATTTCGGTTCTCTTTACTGGGACGGTAAAGACCCGAAAACCGCTATTATGGAAGACATCCCGCACCACGTCACCCTAAACCCGGGCGATAGCGTGGTGACATCTGGCTATTCGGCAATATTCCCCGAAGGCATTATGATAGGTACCGTTACCGATTATGATTTTGAAGGAGGAAATTTTTATACTATAACAGTCAATCTTGCTACTGACTTTAGGAAATTGAATTACGCCTATGTTATTGAAAACAGGTTCAGGGAAGAATTGATTGAACTGGAAAATGTTTCAGGCCATGATTAAGGTTTTGCCACGCAACATACTAAGGATTTTTGTACTTGTCGCTTTCCAGGTATTTATACTGAATAATATTCAGTTCAGCGGATTCGTAAACCCTTACCTTTATGTCCTTTTCATCCTTCTGCTGCCATTTGAAACACCCGGCTGGCTCCTACTGAGCCTTGGTTTTGTTTTGGGACTGACAATTGATATTTTTTCGAATACTCCCGGACTGCATGCTTCTGCAACGGTTTTTATGGCCTTTCTCAGGCCCCTGGTACTTGATTTTTTTGCTCCCAGAGAGGGATATGTAACAGGCACATATCCAAGAATTTATTATTATGGATTCGGATGGTTTTTTCAATACTCTGCAATTCTCATACTTGCACACCATCTTTTTCTGTTCTATATTGAGGTGTTTCGCCTGAGTGATTTTATGCTTACATTATACAGAGTTATTCTTAGCACTATTTTTACCTTATTCCTGGTGATGATAAGTCAGTATTTTATCTATCGCCGGTAAAATAAAACAAACTTTTTTGATATATTAACAGTATAACCTTTTTAAAGGGTAAAAAAAAATGAAGAACCCCTATTCTGAGAGAATGTACATTATCGGTGCAATGATTGTTCTGCCGATTCTTTACTTCATTTTCAGGCTGTTCATACTCCAGGTTATGGACACTTCCTATAAACTCAGCGCCAGCAGCAACGTGCTTCGCAATGTAACGCAATATCCGGCGCGGGGACTGATTTACGACCGGAATGGGGAGCTTCTCGTCTACAACCAGCCGGTCTATGACCTTATGGTCGTTCCCGGAAAGCTTGCCCCCTTTGATACTGCCGAATTCTGCCAAATCCTTGATATTACAAAAGAATATGTTGACAGGGAACTAAAAAAAGCCCGGGAATACTCCATGTTCCGCTCATCTGTCTTTCTAAAACAGATTTCTTCGCTTACATATGCTGTTTTGCAAGAGAAGCTGTATAAATTCCCCGGCTTTTACGTGCAGCCACGGACCCTGAGAAATTATTCAGGTGATATCGCTGCCCATATACTTGGATATGTAGGAGAGGTTGACAGACAGATGATCGAGCAGAACCCCGGATATGCAATGGGTGATTACATAGGAATAACAGGAGTGGAAAGAACCTATGAGGAGGAACTTCGGGGAATCAAGGGAAACAACGTATTTCTGGTCGATGTACATAACCGAATCAGGGGACCCTACCAGGATGGCAGACTCAACTCCCCGGCTGAGCTGGGAAATGACCTCAAGCTTTCGTTAGACGCAGTTATACAGGAGTACGGAGAGAAGCTCATGAGAAACAAGATCGGCAGTATAGTGGCAATTGAGCCGGCAACAGGAGAAATTCTCTCTCTTGTTTCATCACCGTCATACCATCCTGAACTTCTCGTGGGCCGGGTGCGATCTCAAAATTTCAGAACGCTTGCCTCCGATACCCTCAATCCCCTTTTCAACCGCGCATTGATGGCCCATTATCCAGCCGGTTCGGCATTCAAGGTAATTAATGGTCTTGTCGCCCTGCAGGAGGGAATAGTGCATGAACACACCCGCCATACCTGTCCGGGGCATTACACCGTCGGCAGACTGACGGTAAGGTGCCGGTTCCATACAACTCCGGTGGCCATGCCTGCTGCAGTACAGGTCTCATGCAACACCTATTTCTGTCATATTTTCAGGGATCTGCTTGATCATCCCAAATATGGCTCGGTAACCAATGGCTTCAATGTATGGGCCGGTCACGTGAGATCATTCGGACTGGGAGAAAGGCTTGATACTGATTTCCCCAATGAACTCAGGGGCAATGTCCCCCTTGCTGGCTATTATGACCATTTTTACGGGGAAAACCGGTGGCGTTCACTGCAACTGATATCACTGGCAATCGGACAGGGTGAGCTCTCTGTTACTCCGATTCAGATGGCAAATATGACGGCTGCCATTGCCAACAGGGGATACTATATTACTCCCCATATAGTAAGAAAGATCAAAAACTCTGATGCAGACAATTCTAAACAGGAAAAGATATTTACCAGCATAGATTCTGTCTTTTTCGAACCGGTAATCGAAGGAATGCACAGGGCCGTCAACGGTCCGGATGGCGGCACAGCCAGGGTAGCTCAGGTTGAGGGACTGGATATTTGCGGAAAAACAGGTACCGCAGAAAACCCACACGGAGATGACCATTCAGTTTTTATTGCTTTTGCACCAAGGGACAATCCCCGGATTGCTTTAGCAGTATATGTTGAAAATGCAGGATGGGGATCAGCAATGGCAGCACCCATTGCAAGCCTTATAATTGAAAAATACCTGACCGGTTCGGTTTCCAGGGAGTGGCTCGAGAACCGGATATTGGAAGCTGATTTTATTAACAGGGAAATTGCCTTGGCCGATGGGCAGGAAAATTAACATATGGACAAACGTGGACTGGCTGACTGTTCTGGTCTGCCTGATTATGCTTTTTATCGGATGGATAAGCATATACTCCGCAGTTTATGACGATGCCCACCAAAGCATCTTTGACACCTCACAGCGATATGGCAAGCAGCTTATCTGGATAATCGCAGCCATATTTATAGCTGCCGCTGTGCTTATGACAGATACTAAACTATTTCTTTTCTTCTCTTATTTCTTTTATGCCTTCACCATTTTGCTGCTTGTAGCTGTTCTGTTTTTCGGAACCGAAGTCAATGCATCAAAATCATGGTTCCAGCTCGCAGGTGTGCAGATTCAACCCGCAGAATTCGCCAAGCTTGCCACGGCACTGGCTCTTGCACAATTTTTGAGTACCACCAAACTTAAAATGCATGATGCAAAAAACCTGTTCATTACAGCAACAATAATATTCCTGCCCGTTCTGCTGATACTTCTGCAGCCCGATGTGGGCTCTTCAATTGTATTCTTTGCTTTTATTCTGGTACTTTACCGTGAAGGGCTGACCGGATACGTGATCTTCTTCATGATACTCTTTGGGATACTTTCGTTACTGGCCCTGCTGATGAATGAGATCAACATGATAGCACTGCTTGTATTTACATCATTTGCAGCCTGGATTATCGTAGGGCGCAGCCGGAAATTATCGGTACGCTCAGGTCTTATTTTTTTAGTAGTTTCGAGTATTGTAATGACAATATACAGGATCTTTTCTCCGCAAACCCCCATTGATGTGCAACTTATAGTTGCTGCTGTGGCGGGAGGGTCCATGTTGCTGATTATTTCCCTGCTCTACAGGATCAGGCATGCACCCATTGTGGCCGGATTCATGATAGCTGCCCTTCTCTACACCTGGTCGGTGGATTATGTATTTGACAACGTCCTGATGCCTCATCAGAGAAGCCGTATCAACATAGTTCTCGGATTTGACGATGACCCCCGGGGGCAAAGCTATAACATTAACCAGTCGAAAATAGCAATAGGAAGCGGCGGACTCACCGGGAAGGGCTTTCTGCAGGGAACGCAGACAAAATTCAATTTTGTGCCTGAACAGAGCACTGATTTTATTTTTTGCACTATTGGTGAGGAATGGGGTTTTGTTGGTTCGTTACTGGTTCTCGGCCTGTTTGTTTTTCTGCTCCTGAGACTGATATTCCTGGCTGAACGCCAGAGATCACCCTTTGCAAGGATATATGGCTATGGAGTGATAGCGGTACTCTTCATACACGTTGCCATCAATATCGGAATGACCATAGGGGTCGTACCGGTAATCGGGATACCCCTGCCATTCATAAGCTATGGAGGGTCATCAATATGGGCCTTTACTATTATGCTTTTTATATTTCTTAAATTTGACGCCGGCAGAATGGAGTATATCAAGTAAACTGCCTCCTTATAAGTTACATTTCCATAGATGGCAGCAGTCAGGCATAATAAATCGGGCAATGGTACCTGTTGATGCAAATGTCATGCTTCTCCTCAACGTAAGATACAAGCTGCGGAAAATACTCAAAGAATTCATCCCTGAAAAGGTTGTAGTTTTTCCGGAGTTCTGAGACCGCAAAAGGGGTTTCACTGGGCAACGAGGTGCGCTTCGTCATTCTCCTCAGCACCCCTTCTATTCCATCGATGCTTGTATATGACTCCAGCCAGTTATTGATAATAAAAAAGGGAAGGAAAGTCCTGATTTCTTTGGGGAGAATATGATAGTTGCTTACAAGTGCCTCATACATATGGATAACATACTGGGGTAACGGATGTTTCGAAAACATGTGCCATTCACTGGCCAGGAAATGATCATAAAAAATATCGACAATTACCCCTGAATAACGCCTGAACCGGTTTTTCAGATGCTTTTTACTTTGATTAACAACTGGATGAGAATCCGTATAATTGTCAATCTTCCGGTGAAGGATAATTCCTTTTCTCACAAGTTCGGGATACTTTTCATAGTTCCTGCCTTTGACATAGTCGCCGATAAAATTACCGATTTTTATCTCATCAGAACTGCCGGACAAATATATGTGCGCGAGAAAATTCAACTTCTAATAATTTCAATAAAGATAATGATAAATGAATCAAGATTTAACCCATTAAATATGTTTTAGAACTATTTTAACATATATTCGACAAACTTTATGTTTGCATCCGAAACCGCTTCGCTTTCACATAAAATATTTTCATCTTGTCTATGTGTAATTTAAGCTGAAAAAATTTTCATGTATATTTGCACAATATCTATTAAATTCGAATAATTTTTAATATTTTTCATATTATGCATAAGCAAAATGTTATTATAATCGGGGCCGCCGGAAGGGATTTTCATAACTTCAACACCTATTACAGAAATAACAGTCAGTATAATGTTGTTGCATTTACAGCGGCGCAGATACCGGATATTGAAGGAAGGAGGTATCCTGCAGAAATTGCCGGCGACCTCTACCCTGACGGCATCCCCATCTATTCTCAGGATGAGCTGCCCGCACTGATAAAGGAACTCGAAGCAGATATTTGCTCTTTCTCTTATTCCGATATTTC
>SLKJ01000024.1 GCA_007134675.1 Bacteroidales bacterium | reverse complement strand
CCACAATAGATGGACTGAGGCAGGAAGGAATACCTTACAAGGGTTTTATATTTTTCGGATTGATGAATGTAGATGGTAATCCTTATGTGGTGGAATACAATGTGAGAATGGGTGATCCCGAGGCTGAAGCGGTAATCCCGAGAATCAGCAATGATCTGCTCGATCTGTTCATTGCCGTAGCAGAAAGCGACCTGAAAAATAAAAAAATAAAGATCGACAAAAGGTATCTTGCATCGGTTATGCTTGTTTCTGAAGGATACCCGGGTACATACAGGAAAGGGCTGCCGGTAAGCGGACTGGAAAACGGGGGCGAAAGCATTATTTTTCATGCAGGGACCAAAAAGGAAAACGGAACTGTTTTAACCAACGGAGGAAGGGTTTTGGCAATCAGCTCATTCGGGAGTTCTCTCGAAGAGGCTTTGGAGCTGTGTTACAAAACAACCGGAAATATTGAGTTTGAGGGGAAATATTTCCGAAAGGACATAGGAAGAGACTTGTAAGATTAAAAAGGTATATTCTAACTTAACGGGTAACTCACCTATGCTGCTCAGATTATTAAAAAGCACCTCGTCTTCAATTTATATATTGCTGCCCCTGGCCGGTGCAGCAATCTGGTGGCGGTCTTTCGTGACTGCTGACACATACATGTTTGCATTCGACCACGCCCCCACGCTGCTCTATTCATATATTGAAAATCTTATCCCACGAGGAACTCTGGTTTCCAGGATAACGGCATTTCTGCTTCTTTTCCTGCAGGGTTTATACCTTCTCAGATTCAACAGCTCATTTATTTTCCTCAAACAACGCACACTGCTCCCGGCAATTCTGTTTATCATTTCCGTCTCCTGCATTGTTCCCCTGCAAAGGATGCATCCGCTTCTGATAGGTAATTTTTTCCTTCTGTTTGCCCTGCACAGTCTTCTTCTTTCATATAAAGCAGAGCGCCTTAGTTACAAAATTTTCGAGTCTTCTTTTCTGATCGCTCTTGGCAGTATGTTTTACCTCTATCTTGTTTTCTTCATTCCCGTTATATGGGTCGGAATGCTGATGCTCAGGCCGGGAATATGGCGGGAATGGGTTTTCAGTGTACTTGGCTTCCTGGTACCCTGGGGGATTTTCCTTGCAATAGATTATGCATCTACTTTAAGTATAACAAATGTTACCGAAAGTATAAGGCAGGGATTTTTACCGGGTAATATCTATTCCCACTGGACACTGGAAATACTTCTTTTCCTGTCTTTTAAGTTTTTGCTTTCACTTATTGCAATCCTTTATGTAACCGGTAAAAATAAAAAGAAAAAAGTGCTCGCCAGGAAAATCTTCAGTTTCTATTTATGGCTGTTTATTATTACAGCGGCTGTTCTTTTTCTTGTGAAACAAGCCAACATGGAATTACTGCTTACTGCAGCCGTGCCGGTTTCTTTTATTTTATCTGAATACCTTTTATCCCTGAGGTCTGAGAGATGGGGAAACTTTGTAGCATTTGTACTCTTCGCCTCATATGCGGGTCTGCTTATATTTTACTGAATTCCTTAAAGGGACTTGCAAAAGCCTTTGGGTGGTTTGAAATAAAAGGAGGATGTTACAATCGTTTCACAAAAGCAAGAATTGCAACTGCACTGCCGGGCTCGCCATCTTTAAATGATATGAAAATGTGATAAACATCTGTTTTTCTTATCTGAACGTCAAAAGACTGGTATAGTTTGTCGGTAGATTCGGAATAGTTGCTTCCCATCAACCCTCTTCCGTCATAAAGTTCAATTAAACCGGCTCCACCGGAATCTTCAGCATTGCAGATCATCAAACGGTATTGGGTATTGCTGCTTAGAACAAGGGAATATTTTGCGACCTGAGTTTCTCCGCCGGTTCCGGCTGCTTCAAGTTCAACCTGAAAATCCCTGAGGTATTGAGCATCCCCCAGTTTGGCTGCACACTGCTCCACAAGCTTTTCTATGGTTTGGGAAAACGAAGGAACAGATACAATTGAAATAAAAAATAGAGTCAAAAAAACATTTTTCAATATTTTAAATTTCATAATTGCTTTAGAAACCATGAAAAAAAGATTATTTAATAAAATATAAAATCTCACTGTAAAAATAATGACGATGACCTAATAAAGAAGATCATTGCGCAGACTCCTGGTGTTGGCTGTAATCCTTGCAAGTGTTTCCCCGGTAATTTCAACCCTGCTCTTTTCATTCTGAATGATCATAAGCTTTCCGTCTTTCTCAACCGTTTCAGGCTCACCCATCTCATATGTAATACTTACATCCTGAAATTCCTTTTTGATCTTTTCCAGCTCATCCGCCATCTCCTTAAGCGGCTCAAATTCACCCTGGTAATACCTCATGGCAAGAAGCAGGTCATTGATTAGAATCTTTTGTTCCCCGATACGCTCCGCCAGATCATTGGATTGGTTTGACCCTGCTGCCTGGGTAAGAAGATACAATCCCTCCAGAAACAGTCCCGTTACCATTGCCGTACTCAAATGCTCCCTGTTGTTTCGTATAAAATACTCATTCAGCCTGTTATAGCCGTGAACTGACAAGTAAACAAGTGAATCCATATTGCCCTGGGTTCTGGCAAACCTTAGCAATATTTCAAAATCAATCAGCTCCTCCATGTTCATCTTGCCGGTCAGTCTGGAGATGTTTTCCACGTATTCCGGCACTTCGTCAAACCGCTGATACATGCTTAGGTATCCCAGATTTGAAGCGAGCACTCCAAGATTGAAGGCAATCAGGTGCTCATTTCCTGATATCTTATCAACGTTAGTTGTTGAGGCAATATATTGCTCATTAAAGGGCACTCCAATCTCTTTGAGAAATGCCGCCTTTTCAATTATTGAAGAGAGATCTGAGATAATGCTCTCAACCACAAACTGTGACACTTCAACCTCACCGTAATCAGCTAACAAATCGGCATCCTCTCTCATGCTGCCGGTTTCTGGGTCTCTCCCTGAACTACAGGAAACGGCAACCAATGCCAAATAAAGTACAGTAATAAAATATTTCAGCATATCTTCTTAAAATACAGATTAATTTTGCTTTTCAACTTTATTTGGTTACGTAAATTCGCCGATTTGGTTCTGTTTTTTCAGATATTGTTTCAAAGAACGGACTCACTTACCAAAAAAATCACTCATCCCTTACACAACGGACAGAAAAGGCATAATCCTTATAGGTGGTAGTAAAATTCACATCTCCCTTATAATCTCTCATACTTCCATATATAACAAAGTTTATGGACTGTTCGGTAGATGTCCACCAGTAACCGCCGTATCCGACAGGTTGTATACCGTCGGGGGTCAGGTAGCCCCCGGGAAGAGCAGAAAAGTTAAATTGATCAGTCCCGTAATGAGTGCTGTTCGAATTCCATCTTGGATGCTCCGGTGTATCACATTCCCCCCCAAGGGGAGAGTCTGTCTGTCGGCAGGATTTTAAAGCATTTCCAACTCCATCAACATCATTGGTGTTGGAAATCTCATACTCTTCATCCAGGTAATCTATAAGCTGTGCCCATTCCTCCTCGGCGGGTAAATGCCAGCCTGCAGGGCAAGCATCGAGTGAGGCCGGCCAGTTGTACAATACACCGTAATTCTGATAATTTTCAGTAGTTTTTGCCGAAGAGACACTTGTGCCCTGAAACCCCGAAACATAATACCGGGGCTCTGTTTCTGAATCATCTGAAGATGGGTATACCTCCGGAAGATACCTGAGGTTCTCCTTCAGCCAGCATTGACCGCCTATTATTACCGTGTTGTAGATGTTATCATCTCTTGGATCGGTAAAGGCGGGCATATCCGGGCAGGGAAAGCCATCTTTTGAAATAGTTTCAAAGGTTTCCTGCTGTCCGTAAGAAGTGCCTATACTGTTGGTAGCATAGGCTCTGATAAAATAGGTAGTTGATTCCGACAACTCATCCATAT
>SLKJ01000081.1 GCA_007134675.1 Bacteroidales bacterium | reverse complement strand
CTTGACCTTCAGAGGGGAGATTCAGAACTGCTCGGAAGCTTTGAACTGGAAGCGGGAACATATACCCAGATAAGGTTCATGCTTGATGCTCCTGTTTCTGGTGCCGGACAACGTTCAAATCCCGGTTGTTATCTTGAATTTGAGGACGGGACAACAACAAACCTTTTCGTGCCAGGCGGGGCACAGACCGGATATAAAGCAGTCGGAGCTTTTACGGTGCCAATTAATGGTTCAGTCGATGTTACAGCCGACTTTGACGTGAGAAAATCAGTTGTCAGGGCAGGCGCCTCCGGTAAATACTTGCTAAAACCAACTATCCGTCTTATTGTTGATAACCAGAGCGGACAGATTGCCGGAGAAGTAACGAACATACCCGGACAGCATAATATTATAGTTTACGCCTACACCCAAGACTCCTACGATGAATCTGAAGCTCAAGAGCCTGCTGAAGAGGAGGTGCGGTTTCCAAATACCGTAAGCAGTGACATGGTTGATGAGAACGGGGAGTACCACCTGGCTTACCTTTCAGCAGGCACATATGACCTGATTGTGGTCTCCATACAGGATGGAGAGTTTGCTGAAGTGCTTGGAGTGGTTGAGGGCATTATGGTAGAAAGCAGGGAGACAACCATTGTTGATATTGATATTGACGATTTCCAGGAGATCTGAAAAAAAAATTTAAAACCTTAAAGAGGCTGCCCTTTCAGGACAGCCTCTTGCTTTTGTATCCAGACCCATTCTGGTTAATTAATCCCTAATCTACTAAATTTAAGTATTATATAATTGTGATGGCAAGTTTTTCAATGACCATGGGACACAAGATGAGGGGTGCCCTGGTAAGCAAGTGTAAGATTAACGCGAGACGAGTGATAAATTGGGTCCTTACCTAAAAAAAGCTGGTAAAATCATCCTAAGTTTGAATGATCTTGGTATATTGCATGCTTTATAATTTATATCCCGGAGATGATTCCGGGAGCGGATGTACTAATTATTAAATGCATGGAAACCAACTATCTGACAGACATTATGCTCCCGCTGGCACTTGCAATCATCATGCTGGGGATGGGTCTTTCCCTTGTGCCTTATGATTTTCGGAGGGTGGCGTTGTATCCAAAAGCGGCATCAGTCGGTATTCTCAACCAGATTATTATTCTTCCTGTAGTGGGATTCCTGCTCTTATTGCTGTTCGGGCTTAAAAGTCCCGAGCTGGCTGTTGGTGTAATGATCCTTTCAGCATGCCCGGGAGGTCCCACATCAAATTTAATAAGTCATATATCAAAGGGCGATACGGCTCTCTCAATTACTCTTACTGCCATATCCAGCCTTATTGCTGTAATAACAATACCTCTGATCATTAATCTTGCACTGTTATTTTTCATGCAGCAGGGCGAGTATGTGCCTCTTCCTGTATTCAGGACAATTATCAGCCTTACCCTTATAACCCTGGTTCCTGTCGGCATTGGGATGCTGATAAGGACAAAGGCTGTCAGTTTTGCCAATAAGATGGACAAACCTGTAAAAATAGTATCAGGAATCCTTTTGTTTTTGATAATCCTCGCCGCAATAATGACCAATAAGGATATTTTTGTCAGTTCTTTCAGAGATGTGGGCCCCATAGCTTTGTCTCTGAACATGGTGATGCTTGGAATAGGCTACATTTCTGCCCAGATGCTGAAACTCAGGATAGCGCAGAGAATAACCATTTCTGTAGAATCGGGGATCCAGAACGGGACACTGGGTATCACTATAGCCAGCGCTCTTTTACATAATGATGTAATGGCCATATCACCCGCTATTTACAGCCTTATAATGTTCATGACAGCCGGTTTTATAATTGCATGGACCAACCTGGCAATTAAACAGTTTAAAGCTGCAGGGTAACACTAACGGATGAGCAGTATAGTGACATAATCCATAAATGATAATATTTTCAATATCATGGAAAATTCAGATACCTGATGTACAGTATTATTGACATAGAAACCACCGGGAGAAACCCAAAAACTGAAAAAATAACAGAAATAGCCGTTTTTATTCATGATGGCACAAGGATTACTGACGAATTCAGTTCTCTTGTAAACCCGGAAAGAAATATACCCTCCTTCATTACCGAAATCACTGGTATCAGCAATAAAATGGTTGAAGACGCACCGAGGTTTTATGAAATAGCAAAAGACATAATTGAGCTTACCAGCGATCGCATTCTGGTGGCTCATAATGCTCATTTTGACTATGGTTTTATACGCGAAGAGTTCAGGCAGCTGGGTTATATCTACAGAAGGAACCTGCTTTGTACCGTAAAGCTGAGCAGGAAAATGATTCCAGGACTGCGTTCCTACAGTCTAGGCAAGTTATGCTCTGACCTTAAGATAGGGATAGAAGACCGGCATCGGGCAAAAGGGGATGCCCATGCAACAGTAAAACTTTTTGAAATGCTCCTGACACTCGAATCTGCCGGGAAGCCTTTGAGCAGGCACAATTTTTAATATTTTAAATTTTTTCAGGTTTGCATAGATGCTTTTTATTAACTGCCTTCAGTCCGCATTTGGAACATGAGTAAACAGGTTTACCCTTACCACGATTATCTTTCCTGTTCTTTTTCTCACATGATTTTTTTACCATAAAGATGTCTGTTCGGCATTATCTTTTGCTCAAGACCTATTTGGATGCCTTTTCATCCGGAAACTCCTTCCTGAACAATACCCAGTAATCCCTTATCGTCATCTTAATCTCCCGGTGCAGCAATAATAACCCGACAAGGTTGGGTATGGTCATAAATGCAATCGTAATATAAGACAGGGTCCAGACAATGGTTGTATCGGTAAATGCCGCAATAAAAAACAGCATCACATATGCAATTCTGTAATATATTACATAAGATGAGCCTGCAAGATAGGTCACTGCCCTGTCACCATAATATGACCACGAGATAGCTGTGGAAAACGCAAATAGTAAAAGTCCGATAGAAACAATGTACTGGCCCAAGTTACCAAAATAGCTCCGGGTAAAGGCCTCGGCCGTCAGAGGAGCACTGTGTATAAGCGAGATGCCTGTGAATGACACAGGTGGTGAAGGCGGCAATCGTCCTCCTGCAATTGTTAAAACACCTGTATATGGCTTGCCTGCCAACATAATACGAATATCCTCGGCTATAGACCGGGAATGGATGACTGTAACACCAATTTCAATAATGCCATCCCGTACCTTAAGATTTCCGGAAAACAAGGGCATAGGAGTCTCGCCGTCAAGGTACGAAAAGAGCTTCTCCTGATCTGCTTTTCTTGTTTCATCATAATCACCTGTGAGAATAATCATATCGGTCGACTGGAAGCGGTTTTCTACTTTTTCCTTCCAGACTCCGGAAGAGAGAAGCACAAGTCCGGTGAGCGTGCATATGCAGATGGTATCAATAAAAGGTTCCAGAATTGCCACCAGTCCTTCAGAAACGGGTTCATGGGCACGTGCAGCGGAGTGTGCAATCGGAGCAGAACCCTGACCCGCTTCATTGGAGAAAAGTCCCCTGTTTACACCAAGCTTAAAGGCATAAATAACCGAAGCACCAAGAAACCCCCCGGTAGCAGCAGTTCCCGTAAAAACATCCGAAAAAATTGAGACAACAGACGGAATGATATTCTGATAATTGAATATCAGGACCGCAAGTGCCCCGATCAGATATATAATGGCCATAACCGGAACCAGACGGGAAGTAACCTGCGCTATACGTTTTATTCCCCCCAAAATAACAAAGGCAAGCAATAGGGCAAGAATACTGCCAGTAATAATATGAGGTATGCCGAAAGTAGCAAAAATGGAATTGGAAATACTGTTTATCTGCGGAAGATTACCGGTCCCTATTGATGAAAGGATGGTGGCTCCTGCAAAAAAAATCCCCAGCCATTTACCGGTATTGAGAATTCTATTGTTTGGAAGCTTTATATTGAGACGCTTACTCATATAATACATCGGGCCTCCGGCTATCATACCCTTTTCATCCTTCTCACGGTACTTATGTGATATTGTCACCTCAACAAATTTCAGGGTCATACCGAACATACCGGTTATCAGCATCCAGAAAAGTGCAGCCGGTCCGCCCATATGGATTGCAAGGGCTACACCGGCAATATTACCAGTTCCAACTGTACCTGAAAGTGCCGTGGTAAGGGCCTGGAAGTGGGATGTGTCCCCTTCATCTGTTGCTTTATCATACCTGCCGGTAACAACCCTGATAGCATGTCTGAAATAACGTAATTGAGGAAACCCGAGATAAAGAGTGAAAAATATTCCGGTACCCAGCAGAAGGTATACAAACCATGGGCCACTACCGATATAACTATCAATAAGCAGAAGAAAATCATTCAATTTTTGCATAATTCTGTTCAATATTTTATGCCGCTAAAATAATATTTTTTTGATGCAACCGGGTAACCCGAAAGACAAACAGTTTGTCCGGAATTAAAAAAAACCTGTACGCGCAGTGTCCGTTTGCGGACACCCGATTATCGGGTTTCGTGCAAAAACAGTTGTAACAACTTTACAGCTTCCTGATAAACCCCTGTTAGTGTGAACAATATAATGATTGGCACATAATCTGTAATGCATTAAGTAAGATCGAAAGAAAAATGTAACAAAGTCCGTTCTGGTTCGTCTAATCATTAAACACAAAACAAGACTAAATAATTTTAATTACAATATTATTAAACTAAAATTTTAATGTCATGAAGAAGTTCATAATTAAAGCTGCAACAGCCATTATACTGATAAGTTTTGTTTCTGCTTCCGCCGGGGCCAATCAAACAGAAAAAAACCATGTTAAGAATACAGGGGCTGTAGAATTAATTTATCATACTGAAAAGTTCGTTGAACAGAAAATAACCATTGAAACGTGGATGACAGATGTTGACTACTTCATATTTTCCCCGATTAATGAATCAAAGGAAAAAGAGATTCAGTTGTCCTCCTGGATGTATGATCCTGATTATTTTAATCAATTAACAACGGTCAGGGTAGCTGAAAGTGTCATTGACCTTGAAGCCTGGATGGCAGATCCTGAATATTTCTACCACCATGAAAAAATTATCACGGTTAACTAAAGGATTCTTTCGTGTACCCCCCGTTTAAAGGGGAAATAACACCATACCACCATCAACAGCTATACTCTGGCCGGTAATGTAGCCATTCTTCTCAGATAACAGGAAAGCAGCAATATTAGCAAGATTAGCAGGTTCACCAAATTTACCGGAAGGAATGGATTGTTTTTTCATCTCAACTATTTCATGAACACTTTTTCCGGTATCCTTCGCAACTATTTCAAACAGGGCAGAAAGGCGATCTGTATTGGTTGCACCCGGCAATAGACTGTTTATTAGCACGTTACTTTCCGCTACTTCCACCGACAGAGTTTTCAGATAGGCTCCTACAGCCTGGCGTATGGCATTGCTAAGTACAAGGCCCTGAATAGGTTGTTTGACCCCGGTTGATGATATACTTATTATCCGGCCAAACTTTCTGGACTGCATTTCAGGCACAAAATATCGTGTGAGACGTACAGCCGGCATAAGAAGTGAGTTGACTGCCAACATCCAGGCTTCATCTGTGTGGTCAAGGGCTGAACCCATAGGGGGGCCACCACTGTTTATTATTAACCCGTCAAGGTACCCAAAACATTTTTTTACAAATTCTGCAAGTGCATCTATTTCCTCCATTCTTGATACATCAGACGGGAAAATATGCAACTCCCCTTCATGATTGCCAATTTGCCTTGAAGCTGCCTTGAGATTTTCCCTCGATCTTGAAGAAATAATAATGTCTGCCCCCTCAGCGGCAAGTACTTTGGCGCAGGCAAGTCCTATACCTTTGCTGCCGCCGGTAACCAGAATTTTCTTATCATTTAGCAAAAGATCCATAATCAGATTTTCAGCCTTTTTATCGGCATATTTTTTTTGTGCTCTGTATACTTTTGTTTTTTGCCATTTTAGACAGCAGAAGCAAAAATTCTATTCCACATCAAGATCGTCCTCCCTTATCAGCATCAGGATTGCTGAATGCGGCACAATTATATATTTTTCCTTATTAAATTCTATCAAATATGAATTTTCCTGAAGAAAAACTGCCAGATCTCCTATCCGGACCTGCAAGGGAAAATAGTTCTGTTTCTCATCACTTTTTTTCCAGGGTTCCTGAGCCTCAGGTATTGTGGGAATTGGATAACCAGGACCTGATTTAATTACATAACCGCAACCCACTTTTTGTTTATCTTCAAATCCCGGGGGCAGAAACAGTCCGGAACGGGTTTTATGCTGCGGACTTTTGGGTTTGAGAAGCACCCGGTCGCCAATTACTATAAATTTATCGACATCCTGGTTATCAAGAAAAAATGACATTATTGATCTTTAAATCCGGTTAATAATTATAAATTATAGACTGGCCAAAGTTAAGAAAACTTTGGTTTCCTCCAAGCTCACAGGGCCGGCAGTTCGGCCGGCCCTGTGCAGGGTATTAGAAATTCATATTGATTATTATCGCAACAGGATGCAAATAGTTTACGGTCCCACTGCTCAGGTTTCTGTTCCTTCTGGTTTAATGTCTGTATAGAGAAATCTTGACTCAACAGTCCACTGATCGTAATCCCGGTTCCATCTATATATTGTTTCTTCCGATAGCTCACCGGTATTATCATCATAAGCAAAGGTTTTTCTCAGGGAGTTAATCCATTGTCTTGTACTGTAATCCCATTTCTGCTTAATATCCTCAATTCGGTTATCTCTCCGGTATGAGATAAGATATCTTATCCCCATAACCCATTGTCTTTGAGTTTCACTCCATGTAGCCCTTGTTTCCTCCGTAACCTTACCCCTGTGATTATAGGAAAGGTCATAGCGGCCGAATGTCTGCCAGTAATTTTCTGGTTTTCTCCATGTCTCAACCAGAACCTCACTTGGAGGTCCTAAACCTTCCTTGTAACTGAAGGAAAACCTCATGTAATTGTCCCATATCCTCTGCATCCCTTCATATGTCCGAACTACAACCTCACTTTTCTCAAAACTCCGGTTATATGATATCAGGTAAATAACTGTATTGAGCCACTCTTCAGTTGGCCTGTGCCACTCCTGGTATAGAATTTCCGCTTCATTCCCCCTCCGGTCATATGTGGTGGTCTTCATCCTAACATTGAGCCAATCCTGTGCGTATATGTTCCATTGCTGTAAAATGGATTGCACCTCATTACCCCTCTCATCATAGTTTTTGAGCGTCTGTTTATGATTTTCCCACACATTTCGTTCCGGATACCATCTTTGGTCCAGCACACTGGTCACCAGTCTGGTCTCATCAATAAAATGAAGACTGCGTGCATAAATTTGCCATTTATTTTTCTCCTCATTCCATTCATAGGTATAGGTTGTATCTATACTGGCAACATCCTGGATATCCTGGATTTCAGGCATTTCAATCTGTGCATTTAACATCTGCTGCAACAGCAGCAAGATAAAAATAAATCCTATTTGTCTCATAACCTTGTTATTAAATAATGTCACGTAATATTTTCATTATTTCACTGTACTTACAATAATAACGGATTATTTGTTCAATAATTACCATTCTCAGATCATTATTTTATGCTGAGGCCCAGATTCCTATAAAAAGTATGACTGAATCATGTTTTGTGCCGGAATGCATAAATACAGTGCTTTTTTGTAATAAAAAACTGTAGTTATATGCAACACCCATAAACATTACCTTTTTGTAACAATAATTAACTCCCGGTAAGTATTAATAAATTCGTAAAATTAAAATGCAAATCCTTAGTAAAGGAGAAATTTCGATTATATCATGATTAACTGATTAGATTTCCCAAATGCATACTTTCAATAGATTTTTCTATTATATTTGAACTAAAAAGCATTTTTACTATGATTGAACTTACTGAAGCCAGGCTTGAAGACAGGGAAAAAGCCTATAACTGGCTTTTTCATTCCGACTTTTCCGATTTCCTTATGAACCTTGAGGGATATACCAAAGATACAATCCCCGCCTTTGAAGAATTTTGCAACGAATACTGGGATTTCTTTTTTGATGGTACACAACCTGAAAACGGAAGATGCTACAAAATAATCCTCAGTGGAAAGGAAGAAGAGGTCGGATTCATTTATTATACTGCATTTCATGTAAAAGAGGGTATAGCAGAACTGGATATATGGCTCAAGTCACTTGATTATGCCGGCAAAGGATTAGGCACCGAAGCAATTAACCTTTTAGTCGACAAACTTCACAAAGAATTGGGTTTTCATACCTTTTTTATGCGTCCCTCCAGGCAGAACACCAGAGCTGTAAATGCATATACCAGGGCAGGGTTCAGGGAGACTAAGCTGATTCCTGAGAATTACTATAAACCAGAATTTATTGATGAATACAGAAAAGGTGGCTACGGTGAGGGTAAAGATGTATTTCTCGTTAAAAAAATAGATTAACACCTATTTAACTCTGATTATGACTGATTTAAAATGCAACCGCTATCATGTTGTCAGAGAGATGGAGTATGCTGATCCGACCGCTGTACTGAATTCAGCATAATCAGGAATAATGAATTTTTTACCAAACAGTTTTCCCAGCCTGTTGAATATTTTTTCAGCCTGCGGCAGTTTCACAAGCTTGCCGGTAAGTACTATCTGATCTACCTTTTCTTCCCTTGAGGCAAATACACCCATCATACCTATACTCTGACAAACCAGGTTTATCAATCCCAGCGCCAGATCAGACTGACTGGCCTTGTCCGAATGCCTGCCAAAATTTGAGGCAGTAGCCGACATAGGGATATTCCCCATCTCAACCTGGCTGATATCTCTTATGTTAAGATCAATGTTCCCAAGTTGACCTTCGCCGGCAAGATCGACTATATTCTGAAAATCAGTTGTATTAATTATATACCTTGATAATCCGATAAGTGTTCCACCTCCTACCCCTGAACCGCCCAGATGCTTTATCTCTCTTCCATCTGCCAATACTATTGCAGTACCAGTTCCCATGCTCACAACCACTGCTTTCTTCAATCCCGCCAGAAAGAGTCCGCCACACCCTATGGCTGTGAACTCCGGCACCCTTTGCAGGGGAATGCCAAACAATTCCCTGCCGAGAAAATTTGCACCCACACCAGTGACAGCAATTTTTGAAATATGTTTCAGTTTGAGAGAAAACTCATCAGTGAATTTTCCAAGTGCACCAGAGGCAGAAGTAACAGGATCATCTGCCTGTACGGATATAACACCGCATACACTGGTATCTCTGAATCCGGCTATTTTTGTTGTTGTTCCGCCTATATCAATGCCCAGTACCATGAATTTATTTAAATAGTCGCCAAGTTAAATAAAAAATCTAATATTGTATTTAAGATATTTTGCACCAAACTATGAATAATCAGATTTTCAACAGTGTAAGTGAACCTGTTCTGTTCAACAGCCTTAAGCATCACGCCGGTTATGTGGCTGAATTCATCAGAAGGTTTTGTGATAATTTCATGCCGGCCGGTAACATGCCCGGATTAACCGGAATTAATGAATGCAGCGGCAACCCGGAAACAGAAGCAGGAAAATTCCTGAGTGATAAGCTTATCATAATTGGGAAATCCCAAATGGACCTTTATACTGGCAGACTGTGCCCCGTTCAGATTGCAGAAGAGATAAAAGAATACCTTAAAGCAAAAGATCTGCTCAATAAAGGGAAATACCTTGGCTGGATCAGACAGGCTCAATCGTCATTTATGGAAATCAAACTAACTGACAACTCCATTTGGGTACTGCTGCCCGGTAAGATAGATGGCCGATACGTTCACATACACCCCGGGAGGCATTCGCCGTTAACCATCAGGGTCAGGTCCGAAACACTGAAAACCGCAATTGCTGTTTTATGTTACTGCAACAGGTATAACAACGATCACTACGATCTGGATGTAATAAACAGGGCGCGGACAAGGTTGTTAGGGCTTTCACCCGTAAAGGAGGTAAATCATAAACGGGGACTGGGGAGGATGATAGAAATACTTACAACTATTCCCCCTTGCGGGGAATTTAAATGATCTGAGCAAATTTCACAAACACATTATCATCCGGCGAAAGATAAAGTTCTATCCCGGTTTTTACCTGGCATCTCATAATTTTTCAGGGCTATCCGATCTCTTTGCTTATTGCCATGGCGGCAATGGTACCATCAGCAATAGCAGTGGTTATCTGACGGTATTTTTTACTGTTTATATCACCAACCGAATAGACCCCCTCGATGCTGGTCTGCATATCTTCATTGACCTTAACATACCCCCACTTGTCCTGCTCCAGCCTATCACTGAATATGTCAAGATTGGGCACAAGGCCTATGAATACAAATACACCATCGGTCACAATTATCCTGCGTTTTCCGGTTTTCAAATCTTCGACCTCGACCTCCATCTTGTCTTCCCTTCGTTTAAATGAGCGTGGCTCATGCTCAAACAGAAAAGATATTTTACTATCTGCAAAAGCCTTCTCCTGTGCCTCCCTGTTTGCCTGCAATTTGTCAAACTGGTGAACAACTGTGATTTTTGAGGCAAACTTTGATATTAAAGCAGACTCTTCAATTGCTGAATTGCCACCTCCAATAATAACAATCTCCTTGTTCTCATAATACTTGGCATCGCAAGTTGCACAATAGGAGATGCCATTGCCCATATATTCCTGCTCTCCTGGTATACCCAGCTTACGTGGAGAGGTTCCGGTGGCAATAATAATCTTTTTGGCCTTAACAGTCTCATAATCATCAATTACAATCTCCTTTTTGATCAGGTCCACTTTTGTTACATCAACAGCAACCTTGTAAATGGTTCCGCACCTTTTTGTCTGCTCCGACATATTATGAGAAAGCAGATATCCAGGCTGCGGCTCAATAAAACCCGGATAATTTGACACCATATGTGTGGTGGTGACATACCCTCCCGGAAGGGCAATATCAATAAGTGTTGTGTCAATTTTAGCCTGGCACAGATAAAGTCCTGCGGTGAGTCCACCCGGACCCGCTCCCAGTATGGCCACGTCAGTAGCCGACACAACTGGCTTAACGCCGGCCAATATTTTATCAGTCCTTTCCTTACCTGCCATATGACGTAACTCACGAATAATCTCAGAGCGTTTTATGCCGCCCGAAAGCCTCTGGCAAACTTCCTCTCCGTCCTCATAAAAAAGTAATGTAGGTGATGATCTGACTCCAAGTTTTTCAGCCAGACCTCTGTTGCCCTGTCTGAAAATTTTAACAAAAGTAACATCCTTTGCAAAAAGCTTTTCAAGGCTTTCAAGTTTAGGGGCCAGAGCATCGCAGGGAGGGCACTCAGTGGAATAAAAATCTACCAGAACCGGTCCCCCGCTATTAATAACATCATTAAAATCATTTGCTGTAATCTCCTTCATTATTATATTTTTAGTTGTATAATCGGACTTATGAATCCTGTTAATACATTTTACCGGCATTAAACGTTACCCTACTGATTTTAAAAGATTAAAGTACTTATCAGCTATTTACTGGCATATTCGGGAAAATAGGTGGCGATCCCAAGCTCCAGCAACTCCTTAACAGGCCGGCAATCGGGACAGCCGGTGGTGGACCCGTTGCGATT
The DNA here is from genome assembly GCA_007134675.1 of Bacteroidales bacterium. Taxonomy (GTDB): domain Bacteria; phylum Bacteroidota; class Bacteroidia; order Bacteroidales; family PUMT01; genus PXAP01. The sequence continues at coordinate 2,912 of SLKJ01000081.1, read as the reverse complement.
TCCGGCCACAGCGGCACATCCCCCCCCACATATAAGACTCAGGCTGCATTCCCGGCACTCTCCGATTGACAGAATATCCCTCTCCTCCCATTGCTCTATTTTTTCCCGGTACATCACCCTTTCGGGGAAGAACCTTCCAAGCTCCTCCCCTTTCTTACCTGCAGTGGCAGTACAGGAATAAATATTACCTGTAAAGTCAAATGCCCACTCGGTTTTGGTGCCCGGACAAGCATCAAACAGAGGTGCAGGCAATTCGCCGGTCTCATACAGAGCTCTTGAAACAGCAAATGCTGGCTTGTGAAAATCAAGTATATGGGGGTGCCTTTTTATCAGCCTGTAAAGTTCACTGTACATCTCAATTCTGGAAAACAGCTTTTCCCGTCCCACCTGACAGTCATGCAGCTCATAGTTCCGGCCCAGTTGTGTACTGAAAATTCCGGACGCTGTCCATCCCCGGTCAATTGCAAATTGAGCAAGTGCCGGAAGGTTTTCAATATTATCCCTGTCCACCACCATCCTCAGGTTAACAGGAATATTATTTTCCAGCAGCATGTCTACACCTTCCGCTATCCTGTCAAAGGTTCCCTTACCGTTTTTCAGGGTACGACGTCTGTCATGAACAACTCGGGTCCCGTCAAGTGTTACCTGAATTTCGCGCAGCCGGGCCAGTCTGAAGATATCAATATAATCAATGACATGATATCCGTTGGTAACTACTGCTACATCAGTATTCCTGCCAACGGCACATTCAATAATGTATTTAATGAGGTTCATGTGAGGTTTTCCCGGAAGAAGCGGTTCGCCTCCAAACAGGGTTATATACCTGCGTCTTTCTGCAAAATCCTCATCAACATGCATGAAAAAAGCATCAATGATATCCTTATCTAATCCGGTGTCCTTTATCCGGAAATCAGCCTGGTAACAATAGGAGCAGCTAAAATTACAACTGTAGCCAGGTATAAAGAAGAGCTGAACCTCATCGGTTTCCCGCTCATCCAGAAACTTAAGGTAGGCATTACGGAATAAAGATTTTTCAGCTTCAGGGTCGACAAGATATCCTCTGGAGGCAAAATCATAATTCTCAGAATTGCCTTTCAGAAGATCATTGTAAGTTATGTTGCTTATAACATCTGCACTACCGTAAAGGGAGTTAAGTATAAAATATTCATCCGAGTCTTTTATCTCCGAGATAATATTAAACCTGGATAATTTCATGCTATCGGGTCAGTCGTGGCAGCCGGCTACTATTTTTGATTTTTTGGCACAACACTGTGCCTGATCTGTTGGATTCTTTTTTTTCTTTGTTGTCAAACTTTTCATCATCCTTGTTCAGTATATGATACTCAGATTATTTTATTTTAAGTCCAGTAAAAATATAAAATAAATATTAATATATCTAAATGGGTATCTCACTTTTCCAGAAAATCATCTCGCTTCATATTTGTGCAATATGGCAGAAAACGGCTTAAAACACAGGAAAATATTTGAATATCCAAATGGCTTTAACAGCAGACGCTCTATTTTTGTAAAAGTAAAATATTCGCTGAAATAGGACTATCCTCCACCAGAGGAGGTGGCTTTAAACCCGATTTTTGCTTCGCACCGCGAATTTTTTCAATCACACATGCCTTTCGGGTAAAGCCCCGCCAGGACATGACCGCACCCAAAGGATGCGAGTTTTCAAGATGAACTAAAAGCTTCCGGTAAGGCGGAGGCTGTAATTCCTGTGTGGCATAATATCGCCGGGGCGGCCCATATATATTGTATTCAGCAGGTTCTTTACAGCCAGGGATATTCTCAGTTTTTCATTTATGGCAAAACCTGCGTGCTGATCAATAAGAAAATGCCCGCTGCGGGATTCATTCCAGTAGTCATAAAATCCCGGAAGGATAGCTTCCTGTGAATTAAGCTCGATTAAAAAAACTTCGTCAATATTAAGTATCCGGGAACCGGCCCGCAGACTGACTCCCAGATCAAATCTACGGTATTCAGTTCTAAGATATAGCTTTAATGAATGCATCCGCCTGTATTTAAGATACACATCACTGTTCCTTCCCGTCTCGGGATCATATTCCACAGGATATATGAATACATATCCGCCGCTGACTGAATTGGTAAAACGGCCGGCAGATCCGGACAGGGCAAATTCAATTTCGGTTCCGTAAACCCTTGATTGTTCGACATTGGTTGCCATAAACCCTAATCCAAGTGCCCCTTGAGCAGGATCAGGATAAATACCGAAAAGGTACTCTATCATTCCGGTATTCTCAGAATAAAAAAGAGCCAGATCAACCTGTCCGTTCAACCTGCCTGTCATTATCCCCTGCTTGATCCCCACCTCAGAGCTCCAGCCTGACTCGGGCTCAACTTCCGGATTAGGAACTATCCTGACAGAACCTATTGTTGTAGCAGCATGCCTCTCGGCAATTGAAGGATACCTGTATCCCTGGCCAAAAGAACCCCTCAGGAAGGTATAGTCCAGCAACCTGTAGTTGACACCTGCCCTGAACAGGGGAACAAGCCGGTCACTTACACCATCAAGGGAGTTATACTCCAACCTCACACCTGCAACAAATTTGAGCCGGTCAGATAAAGAGATATCAGTCTGGGTATAGACAGCCAGATTCAAAGCCTCATGATTGCCGTAAAATGGTGATGATACGTGGCTGTAGTTTTCCATTATCCCGAAATTAACCTCTAAATCAGGCGAAAAGCCATAACTCAGCTGGTATTCTGCAAACAGGGAGAGTGCCCTGCTGTCATTTTGCCCGGCTTCCGGAAATCTGTTTTCAGAGGATTGAAGACGGGCGCGCAGATTGTGCACGGAACGACCTTCTGTCTCCAGTGTTACATAAGGATCAATGGTGACCAGATTGCCATAAAGACGGTTTGCAGTCGATTCATTCTGCCTG
>SLKJ01000097.1 GCA_007134675.1 Bacteroidales bacterium | reverse complement strand
TTATTTTTTGACATCTTCAATCCTGTGTCTTTTTAATAATGGCTTGTCAGTCAAGAAGTAAAGTTTAATGGCATTATATTGGCTATTTATCATATTATCTAAACCAATAAGGCTTAGAACTTCCGGAACTGTTAAATTTTACCATCATGATTTTTCAGACAATCAAAAACTTCTTCCTGTACCTGATAAGAAACAAGCTTTACACGCTTGTGACCATTTCAGGATTTGCAGTTTCAATAACATTTGTTCTTCTCCTGAGTCTATACATAAGGCAGGAACTGTCGGTCGATCATTTTCATGATAACAGGGAGAGAATATACCGGTTTGTACGTGACGGGGGTGCTATATTTGCTCCGCCTGTGGGCGAGGAGATCATGAATCAGTATCCTGAAGTCGAATCCTATACAAGGTATTTTACAATTCCTTACATTATGGAACTTCCGGGAGGGCAGAAGATACCTTTTAAGTCCGGGATGGTTGATCCGTCATTTTTTAATATATTTTCGTTTCCATTGCTGGAAGGCAGGCCTGAAGATGTTCTTACTGCCCGGAATTCGATTGTCATTTCCTCTTCTTTTGCCAGGAGTAACTTTGAAGATGATAACCCGGTAGGCAGGGAGATCGTGATTGTCGACAGAAGCTTCATAATTACCGGCATTGCAGACGATTTTCCGGAAAATACCCACTTTCCTCAATTGGATGCTTTTATCAACTTCTCTGAATTATTTGAATTCTGGGGCTGGCCCGAGGGATTGACATCATATGGCAACAGCTCATTCGGGCTATATTTCCTTGCCCGTGAAAATTCTGACCTTCCCTCCAAGGGCCCACAGATACTCGAGAATTATAAAAAGGATTACTGGATATTTTCACAGGGATATTCAGATACCCTGTATTTTGAACCATTGACAGAGATTTATTTCAGTGATACCGGTGGTGCGGATATTAAACGGAACAGCCGAACCACTGTCAGTATTTTTGCTACAATCGCGCTGCTGATATTGATAATAGCAATCATTAACTATATAAATCTGACAGTTGCCCAATCCGGGTTCAGGAGCAAGGAAATTGCAATAAGAAAATTAATGGGCAGCCCAAAAGGCGCCCTTTTCGGCCAGCATATACTCGAATCGGTCATCCTGGCTTCAATCTCAACACTCTTTGCTGTTTTTCTGGCTTTCTACCTGGAGCCGTTTTTTAATACCCAAATGGGAACTACGCTCGATCTTGCCAGCCAGTTCTCATCATCTTTCATCTTATTCCTTGTTATATTGACTGTCATAATAGGTGGCATTTCGGGAATTTCGCCTGCAGTATTATCCAGCCGATATAACCCGGTTGATATCGTCAAAGGGAAGATGGCAAGAAATACAAAGACTTATTATTCCAAAATCCTTATTGCATTTCAATACAGCGTGGCCATAATCCTCCTTGTGAGTTCGTGGACTATTTCAAAACAATCGAGATTCCTCAGAGACTATGATATCGGATTCAATACCGAAAGTGTCCTTCATATGGGAAATACAATTGAACCCGCCAATAAAGCCGCGTTCAGGGAACAATTGATGGCTATACCCGGAGTTACAGGTGTATCATATTGTGCCGGAACCCCGATTGACGGAGGCAACAACCAGTCGTTCAATTATGATGACAAGCCGGTGAGTTTCCAGGTATTCAGCGTAGATACCGCTTTTTTCAGGCTACTCAGTATAAATGTCAGGGAAACAGGTGTTGCATACGATAGTGAAGGGATATGGCTCAACCAGACCGCGGTCAGGATGCTGGAACTGGGCGATGAACCTTTCTGGTTCAAGATGTGGGAGCGGGAAATTCCTGTGCTGGGCATCATTAATGACTTTAACTTCAGGTCGCTCCATACAAGCATAGGTCCCGCGATGGTCACGCAATTACCTGAAACAGGGCATCCCTGGAGCATACTGGTGAAAATTGAAAGCCCCGATCTCACCTCAGTAGTAAACAAAATAAAGGAAGTTCAGGCATCCTTTACAGGCGGAATTCCCATGGATTATGGATTTATTGATGATACCATTAACCAGTGGTACCTTAAGGAAAGCAGTCAGGCAAATCTGCTGGGTGCCTTTACACTTCTTTCGATAATTATTTCCACCATGGGAATATTTGCTATGTCACTTTACTATATACAGTTAAAGATTAAGGAGATTGGAATACGAAAGGTCAACGGGGCCATGACCTGGGAAATAATGGGTATGCTGAATATGGATTTTCTCAAGTGGGTAGCCATTGCTTTTATCCTGGCCACCCCTGTAGCATGGTATGCGATGAACCAGTGGCTGCAAAATTACCCCTATCGTGTAGATTTATCATGGAGGGTTTTTGTACAGGCGGGATTAATAACTGCGATGGTAGCACTTCTTTCAGTAAGCTGGCAGATCTGGCGGGCAGCCAGACGGAACCCGGTGGAGGCGTTGAGGTATGAATAAAGGGTTACAGACCGGAAAGCTTACCTGGCAATGGGATGAACATTTGCTGACTAAAGAAAAAAATGAATGGGAACAAGATTTTTAATCTCTTTCAATATTAAACATATTTAAAATGGTACGAAAGATCAAAAACCTTTATCAGCTTGCCGGCAAAAATAAGGCAACACTTGCAACTAATGTAATCGGGTTGTCAATCGGACTGGCAACAACCATTTTGCTGGTAGCCTTCATCATGCACGAATGGAGTTACGATCGCCATTTTTCAAGGTCGGGTGATATTCACCGCCTCCACACGATATGGAAGGATGGCGACAGCGAATCGATCCAGCCGATCAACCTGAGAATGGCTTATACCGACATACCGCAAATCGTACCGGGTATTGAGGCAGCCGTCCAGTTATACAGGTGGTGGAATGCAGAGCTTATTCACAACAACGACCGGTTTTCCGGCAACATGCTTTTATATGTCGATTCAACCTTCTTCAGAATCTTTGATCTCGATGTTATTGATGGTTCTGCCGAACATGCCCTGAACGATCCAAATTCGGTCGTACTGACTGAAGATCTGGCCGGCAGGATTTTCGGGAACAATCCGGCAGTTGGTAAGATACTGGAGATGGACAACAGGAGCTTCACTGTTACAGCGGTTACTACCAATGTCCCCCGGAATACCCACTTTTCATTCGACCTGCTGATGCCGATGAGCAGTCTCTCTTTTATGCATCAGCTTGGGGGACTGGAGTTCTTTACCTATTACCTTTTTGAGCCGGGTGCAGATCCCACGGTGGTTAATGATGCAATATGCCAGGCAAACAATGAAATGCTGACAGAGAGATTCAGCATGTTTGCAAACTACGGATTCTCTTCAGAAGTTTTGCCGCTTACCAGGCTACACCTCTTTTCAACTGCTTCATACGGACTGGGACCTGCCGGCAGCATCAATACCGTTATTATCGTGGGCGCCATTGCCGTTCTTGTGATGTTCCTGGCACTTACCAATTTTGTAAACCTGTTTGTAATTGAAGGTGAACAGCGGGCTAAGGAGATAGGCATCAGGAAAGTTAACGGGGCACGTAAAAGTGATATCATCAGGCAGTTCTTTGCCGAAACGACATTTATCGTGGCAATATCTTTTCTGATCGGACTTGTACTGGCCACACTTCTTTTGCCGCAGTTCGGCGAGCTGATGAGGCGCAGTTTTCCCGACGACCTGTTCAGATCGCCACTGCTGATTGCGGCATTGGCAGGCGTATTTGTTGTAACAGTAATTCTTTCAGGCAGTTATCCTGCATTTTACCTGAGCAGGCTAAGGCCTGCCGCCATCCTCAAGCCGCATGAAGGCGGGGTGGGCCGCAGAAGAGTTGTCATGAACCTGGCCGGGGGAATGCAGCTTATAATTACACTGGTGCTTCTTACATATCTTTTCGGTATCACCAACCAGGTAACCTATATGCAAAACCTGCCACCCGGACTGAATCCCGAGGGG
>SLKJ01000154.1 GCA_007134675.1 Bacteroidales bacterium | reverse complement strand
GGTGTCAGGCAGATTGATCCTGGACCCTTCAATCATGTTCTGCTCAAAAAAAGACCAGTCAAAACTGCCGTCAATGCCTTTCAGCACAACTCCCTGTATATCTTCACGGGTTCTTATAATTCCTGCCTTTGTGGCAAATGGTTGTATATGACGCACCTCCGGGATCTCTTCAAGCTCTGGCAGAAAGGCCTGATGTCTGCTTACAGGAGCGGTTTCGAAAGAAATATTGGAGTCAAAGTTTATGATCTGGATATGGGAGCCAAAACCAATGACCTTATTGCGTATTTCATTTTTAAAGCCGGTAACTATAGATGCCGACATGATCATAACCGCCAGTCCCAGAGCAATTCCGGCAACTGCTATGGTAACGACCGGACCGGAGATGTTCTTTTTTCTCTCATCCCCTTTCACAAGCCTTTTTGCTATGAAGAACTCTACATTCAAATTGCCTGAGTTTATAAATCAAAGTTAAGTTTAACGGTTGTCTGCGAATTTAATATATATTTTGCAGAAAGAAATTAAACTTATAATACAACAGATTTAACAGGCAGAACGGTACATCTTGTAATAGTATAAGCAAAGTAATTAAACTCCCGGGATAGGAAAAAGGGTTTTTTACTGGTTTGTCGTAACATATGACCTGTTGTTTTTTATCTTTGTGAACATTAAATATACTATTGCGTTGATTAATATGTCAACCATCCCGTACTTAATTATGAATCATCAGTTATGAAGTCTCTGGACCCGTTTATAGATAAATTGTTTGCCAGGCAGCAGTCAAACAGTGAGTTCCTCCCGGATATTGCTGAAACACATCAGCTTACAGGAAGGATGATACAGCTTCTGTTTCCCAATAACCGGTGTGATAATCTTGAGCAGTACCGTCTCCGGTTCAAAGAGGCCCGTCTTATCCTGGAAAGGTTAATGGTTTCCCTTGAAAAAAGGCTTCAGGGCGATCCTGAAGAACACTCATCGGTTTTTTTCAATACAATACCTGACCTCTACGATTCCTTGATAAAGGATGCAGAGGCAATATACCAGTTTGACCCGGCTGTCACCAACCTTCAGGAGGTTATCTGTGCCTATCCCGGCTTTTATGCCATTGCCGTTTACCGCATAGCCAACCAGCTTTTCCGTCAGAGGGTACCCCTGCTTCCCAGGATCATGGCTGAATATGCGCATGGTAAGACAGGCATTGATATTCATCCCGGGGCAAGCATTGGAGAGAGTTTTTTCATTGATCACGGAACCGGTATAGTAATAGGGGAGACAAGTAATATCGGGAATAATGTAAAAATATATCAGGGAGTTACACTCGGGGCTCTAATTGTAAAGAAGTCAATGGCCTCAAGGAAACGCCACCCCACTATCCAGGATAATGTTATTATCTATGCCGGAAGTACCGTTTTGGGTGGAGATACAACAGTCGGCCATAATTCGGTTATCGGGGGAAATGTATGGCTTACAGAAAGCGTGCCACCTCACTCTCTTGTCTATCATACCAGTACTGTTAAAATAAGGGATAACAAGAGCAGGGATGAATATTTTGACTTCTCCATATAAGACAATTATACCTGATATAGTCACCTGTTGCAAATTGAAACTTTTTTTTAAGTAGAGAGAACAGGACTGCAGCTGTTGTTGAATAACACCTTCAGACTTATGTTAACCAGTTAATTATTCAAGAATTGAAATTATGAACCGTCCATGACAATATTTTCAATATTTTCACAAAATACAATGAAAATATTGTTATGGTAAGGTCCATAAGACCAGTGATTTAATTTAAATATTTACTTATGAAAGCAGAAAATATTTTGAAATTGATCGGCAATACTCCTCATGTTCGAATCAACAGCTTGTTTGGAAACGATCATGAAGTGTGGTTTAAGCTCGAAAAGAACAATCCCGGTGGCAGCATCAAAGACCGGATTGCACTTTCAATGATAGAGGATGCTGAAAAGAGGGGAGAGCTCAAGCCCGGTGGAACGATCATAGAACCCACATCCGGTAATACCGGTATCGGCCTGGCTTTGGTTGCTGCCGTAAAGAAATACCGGTTAGTCCTTGTAATGCCTGATTCCATGTCAGTTGAAAGACGAAGAATTATGGCTGCTTTTGGAGCCGAGTTTGAACTCACTCCCAGGGAGATCGGCATGAAGGGTGCTATTGCGCGGGCACACGAGCTTGTAGCCCAGATCCCGGGCTCATGGCTGCCAATGCAGTTTGACAATGAATCGAATCCGGAGATTCACAGAAAGACAACTGCTGATGAGATATTGCGCGATTTCCCGGACGGCTTTGATTATATGGTGACAGGTGTTGGTACCGGTGGACATATTACCGGGGTGGGACAGGAACTGCGGAAAATTTTTCCCGGAATGAAAATATATGCAGTTGAACCTGCCATGTCGCCGGTTCTCGGGGGAGGCAAACCGGGTCCCCATCCGATACAGGGTATTGGTGCAGGGTTTGTTCCTGCTGTAATGGACCCTTCAATACTTGACGGGGTACTTCAGGTTGAAAAGGATGAAGCTTTTGAATATGCCGTGAAGGCTGCCAAAGAAGAAGGACTGCTTATTGGTATCTCATCAGGTGCATCACTTGCCGCTGTGGCAAAGGTTATTAAAACAGCAGACAAGGGGGCGCGGATTCTCTCCTTTTGTTATGATACCGGCGAACGTTATCTTTCCGTGCCCGACCTGTTTGTTTGAAGTATTTGGTTTTTTTGGTAAAAAATAGTTTCTTCGGAGTCATATTTCATTATGAATTGCAGTCATATTTCTTTATGAAATGTCCTCATATTTTAGGATATCCGGCTGATTATTTATTTACAGATAAATGTGCAATAAGATTTTTTTCAGGTTTATTCTCAGAAATGCGTTATTGTTTTCAGCCGTTATATTATTTACCATAAACCTTTTTGCATGTTCCTTGTTTGTGACCCTGCCACCGTTACCGGCTTATAATGATGTAATAACCGGTGCAGAAAGGATGGATCGGTACCTGCATCTGCTTGAATCACGCAACGTGGGAGTAGTTGCCAACCATACTTCTGTTATAGGCGATACTCATCTTGTCGATAGTCTTTTGTCACTTGGTGTCAATATCAAAAGGATTTTTACTCCGGAACATGGTTTAAGGGGAACCGCCGATGCAGGAGAGAGGATCTACACAGATAAAGATGAAAGGACCGGTCTGCCGCTGGTATCACTTTACGGGGATAAACGAAAGCCGGATGACGAGGATGTTGCGGATCTCGATATAGTTGTTTTTGACATCCAGGATGTTGGGGTAAGGTTCTATACATATATCTCAACCATGCATTATGTCATGGAAGCATGTGCAGAGAATGATGTCCCGTTCCTTGTGCTTGACCGTCCCAACCCGAATGGTTTTTATGTAGACGGACCGATACTTGATCCGGAGTACCGGTCATTTGTGGGAATGCACCCTGTGCCTGTAGTTCACGGGATGACTGTGGCTGAATATGCAAAGATGATAAACGGAGAGGGGTGGCTTGAAGAAGGTATTGAGGTTGACCTCCATTATGTATTATGCGAAGGCTACGACCATAACACCCTTTACCGGCTACCTGTAAGGCCTTCTCCTAATCTGCCAACCCAGCTGTCAATATACCTCTACCCTTCACTCTGCCTGTTTGAAGGGACAATTGTAAGTGTTGGCCGCGGAACGGAGTTCCCTTTTAAGGCCTTTGGCCATCCCCGGCTGCTTAACCACAGTTTTCAGTTTACTCCTGTCAGCACACCGGGAGCCACAAATCCTCCTTATCTCGGACAGGTTGTTAATGGTGTTGATCTCAGGGAATTTGACGAGAGATTTATAATTGAAAGAAAGGAACTCTACCTTGAGTGGTTGCTCTTTGCCTATAACAATACTCCCCGGGAATATGATTTTTTCAATGGGTTCTTTACCCTCCTGACCGGCAATAAAACGCTTCAGTCTATGATTGAGAGCGGAGCGGGGATTTCTGCCATAATGAGATCGTGGGAAAGGGATGTTGCTGAATTCAAGAAAGTCCGCCGGCAATATCTTCTATACGAAGATTTTGAGTGACCGGCTGTTTCGGTTATATTATCATGCCAGTAAAAACAATCAATAGAAAAGAATAATGAAAAAAAATGAATCTTCAAGACGCCGGTTTCTGAAAAATGCACTATCGTTGTCTGCAGCTACGGTAATTCCAACTATCATTACAAATAAAGTGTCTGGCCGGGATATGCCGGAGTCCCCGCTGGCAAGTGCCAATGAAAGGGTCAATATTGCATGCTGCGGGATAGGTTCACGGGGGGGAGATATTACCAGTGCTTTCTACAATACAGGACTGGCAAATATTGTTGCTCTTTGTGATGTGGATATGGGCGCACCTCATACCAAAAAGATACTGGAAGCTTTTCCTGACGTGCCGAGATATCAGGATTTCAGGAAAATGCTTGAGAAAATGGACAATCAGATTGATGCTGTAATTGTCGGGACTCCTGATCATTCACATTTTCCCATTTGCATGATGGCTATGGCAATGGGCAAGCCGGTGTTTGCAGAAAAACCACTCGGGCGCACTTTTACGGAGAATGAGCTTCTGATAAAGGCTGCAAAAAAATATGGCGTAGTAACACAGATGGGGAACCAGGGTCATTCGGGAGCCAACTATTTTCAGTTCAAAACCTGGAAGGAGGCTGGTATCATAAAAGATGTTACAGCGATTACCGCCCATATGAACTTATGGAGACGCTGGCATGGTTGGGACACCGGCATGACAGGATTTCCTGCCAGACATCCGGTTCCCGAGACACTGGACTGGGACTTATGGCATGCTGCTACTTCACACCATGAATACGATGAAGACTTTGTTAATGGTCAGTGGCGTTGCTGGTATGAATATGGACTGGGTGCCCTGGGGGATTGGGGGGCACATATAATTGATACTGCCCATGAGTTTCTTGATCTGGGATTACCTTACGAAATTGAATGTCTTAAAGCTGACGGTCATAATGCACTCTTTTTCCCTCAGTCATCTACAATTTTGTTTAAATTCCCCGCAAGAGGTGATATGCCCCCCGTAGAGGTTACCTGGTATGACGGAGTTGACAATCTACCCGAGGTGCCTGAAGGTTACGGCGAGTCAGAACTCGATCCTGACATACCTCCGCCAGGTAATGGAATGATACAACCTTCGAAACTGAACCCGGGAAAGATTATTTATAGCAAAGAGCTTACGTTTAAAGGAGGTTCGCACAGCAGTACCCTCTCAATAATTCCCGGAGATAAGGCAAAGGACATGGAATCCCGCCTGCCTGAGGTTCCTGAAAGTCCGTCGAATCATTTTGCCAACTTCCTTCTGGCGTGCAAAGGACAGGAGAAAACCCGCTCTCCTTTTGAACTGGCCGGTCCGTTGAGCCAGGTATTTTCTCTGGGGGTTATTGCACAGCAGCTCAATACCAGATTAGTGTTTGACCTTGAAACAAAACAGATAACCAATAATAGTGCTGCCAATCTGTTGCTTACGGGGCCTGCGCCGCGAAAGGGGTGGGAACAGTTCTACACATTATAGAACTGTTCTTTTAATTTCAATAGCCCGTGACTTCTTAAAGAAACGGGCTATCAGGGTATAAACCTTTCGGCGCATATTTTTCGATAATGGCCGGTTTTGAAATTTGTTGGTTACAGAAACAGGTCTGATTTATTTATTCAGATTTCAGGGGACCAGAAACATTCTTGCTTCTCTCGATCGACTGCAGGGCAAGATAGTTGTCGCCATATTTTTTGAGATTATCCGTTTCGTCTTCAAACCGGTCCTGATGCCTCTCTTCATCGGCTACCAGATCTTCAAAGAGTTTTTTTGAAACTGAGTCCGCATTTTGTGAACATTCATTTGCCCATTTATTATAGTCAACAGTGGCTGACTCTTCCATTTCCGCGGCCATCCTGATCATTTCCCTTACATCCTGTACTGTTTTAACATGTTGTGACAGTTTCATTTCCACATCACCGCCAAGAAATAAAATCCTTTCAGCCAGCCTCTCTACATGCATCATCTCTTCAATAGAGATGCGTTTGAATAGATTAGCCAGAAGGTCAAATCCCTGGTCATCGCAATGAAAATGAAAATACATATACTGATGCACGGCTGATAGTTCATCGGCTACGGCCTTGTTAAGAAGTTCAATACTTTTTTTCTTCATGGTTATTGACATTGGTTATGTTTTTTATGATTTCTGTTATAATTTATGTAAATATAAACAAATCAGAATAAGTAGTCAAGTAATGAGGTAAAGCTTTTTCCCGCTCTGCAGAATCTGAATTTCTGCTTAAGGGGAAAAGATCCTTATGCAAAATCCTGTTTTAGGGTCACAATCTCCGTCCGGGATAGGCTTTCAGAGCTTTTTCCAGGCAAATCATGGCTTTTTCAAGATCTTCTTTATTAAGGACATAGGCAATCCTTACCTCATCCTTTCCAAGTCCGGGTGTTGAATAAAAACCTGTGGCAGGTGCCAGCATTAATGTTTCATTATCATATTCAAAATCGCTGAGCAACCACTGTGAGAACTGATCTGCATCATCTACAGGAAGCCGGACTGTTGTATAAAATGCTCCCTTAGGCACAGGACATACTACCCCGTCTATTTTATTCAGCATATCTACCATAAGGTTCCTTCTCATGATATACTCTTCCGATACCCTGTCAAAATAATCCTGTGGTGTATCAAGGGCTGCCTCACCAACTATCTGTCCGAGAGAAGGGGGACTGAGTCTTGCCTGTGCAAACTTGATGGCAGTATATAATATATCCATGTTTTTTGTTACCAGCGCACCAATTCTCACGCCACAGGCAGAATATCTCTTGGAGACGGAATCCAGAAGGATTACATTCTGTTCAGCACCTTTAATATGCATTGCCGAAAAATGAGAGTGCCCGTCGTAGCAAAACTCCCTGTATACCTCATCTGAAAAGAGATATAGATCATGCTTTTTTATAAGTTCTCCAAGTTTTTCCATCTCCCCTTCTGAATAAAGATATCCTGTAGGGTTGTTGGGATTGCAGATGATAACACCTCTTGTTCGTGAAGTGATCAGTTTCTCAAAATCAGCAATGGGGGGAAGTGCAAAACCTGTTTCTATGGATGATGTGACCGGGACAATTTTAACTCCGGCGGTTATTGCAAAACCATTATAATTTGCGTAAAAAGGCTCGGGCACTATCACCTCATCACCGGGATCCAGGCATGACAGAAGTGCAAAAAGAATCGCTTCGGAGCCGCCGGTTGTGATAATTATCTGGTTATGATCCACGTCGATATCAATGGCCCTGTAATATTCCGACAGTTTGCGGCGATATGATTCATTTCCTGCCGAGTGACTGTATTCAACTACTTCAAGAGTATTGTTATGAATAGCATCCAGTGCCACCCTGGGTGTGGGAATATCAGGCTGACCAATGTTCAGGTGGTAGATTTTTATGCCTTTTCGTTTTGCTTCTTCTGCAAAAGGAACCAGTTTCCGGATTGGCGATGCCGGCATAAGCCTTCCTTTTTCTGAAATTCTGGGCATATTGGTTATATTGATTTATATAACAAAAGTAACTTTTGTCAATAAATAAAAGAATGATAATTGTTGTTAAACTCCGGGATTGCTGCTATAATCCCTCCCGGCTGCTTTTTAAATAAGGGCAATCCGGAAATTTTGCATTGAATTGATTATTTTTGCTTTTCGATGAAAGAGATCATCAGGTGGCTCAGGTTCATTGAATATACAAAATACAAATCATTATCTGTAAACAGTAACATATCAATTATTTTATCCGGATGGAGATTCCTTCAAAATATAATCCTTCAGAAACAGAGGGAAAGTGGTACCATTACTGGCTTGAGAATGGTTTTTTCAGGTCTTCGCCTAATGACCGGGAACCATATACTATTGTCATACCCCCGCCAAATGTAACAGGAGTTCTGCATATGGGGCATATGCTTAACAATACGATTCAGGATATCCTGGTGAGAAGGGCCAGAATGAAAGGAAAAAACGCTTGCTGGGTCCCGGGCACAGATCATGCCTCAATAGCCACCGAAGCAAGGGTGGTTGCCAGACTGAAAGAAGAAGGTATTGACAAATCAAATCTTTCACGGGAGGAGTTCCTGCGGCATGCATGGCAATGGAAGGACAAACACGGGGGAATCATCCTTGAACAGCTTAAAAAGCTTGGTGCTTCATGCGACTGGGATCGCACCGTTTTCACAATGGATGAAGGCTATTCTGAAAGTGTTATTGATGTGTTTATTGACCTGTATAATAAGGGTTTGATCTACAGGGGTGTGAGAATGGTGAACTGGGATCCGCAGGCAAAGACCGCTGTATCGGATGAAGAAGTTGTTTACAGGGAACTGAATTCAAAACTCTACTATGTACGGTATCCGGTACAAGGGGAGAATGAATGGGTCATAATAGCAACAACAAGACCTGAGACTATTCTTGGTGATACCGCAGTAAGTGTAAATCCGCGTGACAAAAGGTTCAGCCACCTGCATGGGAAAAAGGTTGTGGTGCCAATGGTAAATCGTGTTGTGCCTGTGATAACTGATAATTACGTCGATATGGATTTTGGCACAGGAGCACTCAAAATTACCCCTGCTCACGATATAAACGACTATGAAATAGGTATAAGGCATAATCTGGAGGTGATTGATATCTTCAATCCTGATGGTACACTGGGGGTAAAAGCAGAGATTTTTATAGGCATGGACCGTTTAGATGCCCGCGATGCTGCTGTAAAGAAACTTACAGACGAAGGATTCATGGTAAAAGTTGAGGATTATGTCAATAAGGTTGGTTTTTCAGAGCGTACGGATTCAGCCATAGAGCCCAGGCTTTCAATGCAATGGTTCTGCCGGATGCAGGAAATGGCAGGTCCTGCCCTGGAGAATGTAATGAACAACAATGTAAAATTCCATCCTGTTAAATTTAGAAATACCTACAGGTACTGGATGGAGAATATAAAGGACTGGTGCATTTCAAGACAGTTATGGTGGGGGCATCGGATCCCGGCATGGTATATCCAGGGGGGTAATGAATTTGTCGTGGCCGGGTCACCTGATGAAGCACTGAAACTGGCAATTGAAAAGACAGGCAATGATAAACTCCAGGTTTCTGACCTGCACCAGGATGAAGATGTGCTTGATACATGGTTCTCCTCATGGCTGTGGCCTATTGCCGTATTTGACGGCATAAGGGATCCGGAGAATCCGGATTACAGGTACTATTATCCTACCAATGATCTGGTTACGGCTCCCGAGATCCTGTTTTTCTGGGTAGCACGCATGATAATGGCGGGATATGAGTACCGAAAGGAGAAACCTTTTGACAATGTATATCTTACCGGTATAGTACGTGACAAGATGGGCAGAAAAATGTCCAAGTCGCTCGGAAACTCTCCTGAACCACTTGAGCTGATCAGTAAGTACGGTGCAGACGGCGTAAGGGTTGGAATGCTTTTATGTTCTCCCGCCGGGGGCGATCTTTTGTTTGATGAGAGCCTGACCGAACAGGGCCGTAATTTTGCAAATAAAATATGGAATGCTTTCAGACTGGTGAACAGCTGGAAAACCGACGATAAAACCAGGCAGCCGCTGCACTCGGCTTCTGCAATCAGATGGTTTGATGCCAGGTTAAGTGAAGTGATAGAACGCCTTGATAAATTGTATGAACGTTACAGACTGTCAGAAGCGCTTATGCTTCTCTATAAGCTTTTCTGGGATGATTTTTCCTCATGGTACCTGGAAATCATAAAGCCTGATTACAGACAACCAATTGATAAAGAAAGCTACAAAAAAACAATTTCTTTTTTCGACAGACTTCTTCGTCTTCTTCATCCTGTAATGCCATTTATAACCGAGGAGTTATGGCAGAATCTTGAAACCAGGAGCAATGGGGAAAGTATTGTAATTGTCCCGATGCCGGAACCGGCAAAAGTGGAAAAAAAATTACTGACTGATTTCAGTTATGCAAAGGAAATTGTGAGTTCCATCCGAACCATCAGGGCTGAAAAGAATATCCCCCGAAAGGAATCATTGCCTTTGCTGATAAAGACCAACGGAATAACAGACATCCCGCCCTTCGGTGATGTTATAGTTAAATTGTGCAACCTTTCCGGGATAACCACGACAGACCGTAAACCGGAAAATGCAGTTTCATTCATTGTAAAAACCACCGAATTGTATATCCCTATGGAGGACAAGCTGGATATTTTATCAGAAACGGCAAAGATCGAAAAGGAGCTGGAATACAACAAGGGTTTTCTTGATTCGGTAATGAAAAAGCTCAACAATGAAAGATTTGTCAAAAATGCACCTGAAAAGGTTATCGAAATGGAGAGGGCCAAAAAGGCAGATGCCGAAAGCCGGATATTATCATTGCAGGAGAGACTTAAAATCCTCAGACAATAATCCGGTTGTCAATATTAATGTTTATAATCCTAACAGAACCTCCCTGATCAATTATCGGTGGACTGACAAATAAAATCCGGACTGTCACAGCAGTCCGGATCATTAATATACTCTATACATCCGGGTCATTTATTCCATCGCTTATATAAAACCCGGTTTCTGACTCACAAATACCATTACCAGTCATTTTCACCCAGCCATTCTTCCAAAAGCTCCTCCAGTCTTGCCTCCAGTGCATCAGCCACTGGCTGGAAAAAGTCCTTTGCAAGTGCGGTTGTTCCGTTTGCAAATGTCAATCTTGGCTCAATGGTCTCAGGATCTCCGGGAACTTCTTCTATAAAATCTATATCGGCTATTTTCCTTCCGCCCGGATAGCGTTCCAGTGTAAGGTTCGCATAAGCGTTAATGTCATCAGCTGTAATTTCATCAATCTCCTCAATCGCGGCAACATTTATGTTACCTGATATTTTCATTGATCCGTAGTGAACATAACCTTCGACATAAGTGATCACAGTTTCTTCATAACCCCAGTCATCCTCCTCCTGAATATAATTAAGATTAAGGTCAGCTGACATGAGATCGAGGTTATCCACCTTCAATAAGGCGGTAAGCTTGAACATTGAACCGGTATCCTCAAATGCCAGGTTCAGCTCAAACGGGGCAACCAAAAGGTAGGCATCAATTTTCTGTGGCTCTCCTTCGTTATCAAAATCCACGGAAAGGTCAACTTCTATAACCTTTGTGTCATCAACAAACAGGTCCGCTTTCAAACGGGTGGGTTGTTCCCATGAGTCCCAGGAATCCTCGAAAGTCTCCGAAGCCAGTTCATGGATTGTCAGGGTAGCATTGTTGTCATCACTTTCCGGTCCCCCGGTTGGGTAGATTATTATTATCTTGTCAGACGGATCGTTTTGTTGAATCGCCCAACCCTGATGTTCCGCACTCCAGGTATAGGTTCCTGTTTTTTCATCAAATCCGAAACCTTCAACTGAACCTGATTTGGTTGCCGGTTTTTTCCCGAAAGAGGGAAACAGCAGTGACCTGTAGCGTTGATCAGCAGTACTTTTCAGGTCAGACCCGAACATGGGGTCCTGAATCTCCATCAGGTCCATAAGGGCCCTTAGTGACTGCATACCTGAAGATTCGGTCATCTGATCCAGATCACCAATCATTTCATCGGACAGGTTGAGGAGCATCTCCTTGTCCTCTTCACTCCTGTCATCATCACTTTCATCCTTACAGGAATAGGTTGTAAATACCAGTCCGGTAATTAATGCAAATAATACAAACTTTTTCATCTTTTTAAAATATTTGGTTATTAAATTATTGAAACAATTAATTATTGTTATCACTTTGTTGTGGTTTACGATGATTAAACCAATATTGTTTCATGGTGAATTATATTTCTAACAGACTGAAATAATCCGGTTATAAGGATCTGAGAGAGAGGGTTGGCGAGTATGGCGGAATTATACTCAATATTCCCTGATCTTGATGTTCCTGAACCACACATCATCACCATGGTCCTGCAGGCCAATAACTCCTTCAATGTATTTACCAAACAGGTCTGCTTCAAACTTGCTTTTTTCCACCATCTCTTCCCATTCGGGAGTGCCGAGTTTATATTCAAGTACATCTTCACCGTTCTGCCGGTGAAAAACTGAGCCACGGTAGACAATTATCTCCGCATGGTTCCATTCCCCTGCCGGCAATGTATTCTGGGGTACTGCCGGCAATATGTCGTATAGAGATGCAGCCTTACGGTTTCCGTCTACTCCTCTTTGGGCATCCTGATGCCTTTCGTTATCAAGGATCTGGAATTCGGGAGCGCTATGCCATATCGGTCTACCCTCTATCTCCTGGCCCAGGTAAAAGATACCGCTGTTACCCTCTTCAGATATCTTCCAGTCCACTTTCAGGTGGAAATCTTTGAAGAGACCGTCATAAACAATATCTCCTCCCCGTATTCCGGGCTGTCCGTCACCGGTCCCAATGCAACGGAGGGTTCCTTCTTCAACGACCCACCCCTGCTCCGGAAATGCATCGCCATTATAGGACCGCCAGCCCGTGGTTGTCTCACCGTCAAACATAAGAATAAATCCCTCCTCTTTCTCCTGTTCTGTAAGAGTATTGGGAGGTGTTTTGTCAACCTCGGCACGGCGTTCGGATGCAGATCCGCATGACCATGCCATGATAACAGTCAGTGGAATAATTGCAAAAATAATTGAATTAAGTGATTCCATTTTCAGGTATAATTATTTATGGTTATAGTATTTGATTTATCTGATTGAACCACTGCAAGGTTCATTTGATTGCCACCTGGCAGTGTTGTTTAAACATTTTGCCATCAGGTGTCCCTATTTGGGCATGGATACCAGTTTCCATCCTTCCCTGTATGGTCTGTTGACCAGTTCCCGGGCATACTGATTCGCATTAACCGGGTCTGTCCGGTCTCTTGCAAATGTAGGGTGCCCGTCCTCTATCCTGAAGCCATCACGGGTTACTGTGCGGATAGTTTCATCATCGCTTATGTTGGTGAACATCATGTTTTCTCCGTCCCATTCAAGCTCCTTGTAAAGTGATTGCAGGCGTACTGCAAGTACACCCATCACGACCATTTCATTGAAAGGACCTGCT
This sequence comes from Bacteroidales bacterium, assembly GCA_007134675.1. Lineage (GTDB taxonomy): Bacteria > Bacteroidota > Bacteroidia > Bacteroidales > PUMT01 > PXAP01. The sequence goes on along the minus strand of SLKJ01000154.1, from coordinate 1,490 downwards.
TCGTGGAAAGCGGATGCGGTTTCAATCCTGTTATTGGGACTTTCCTTGCAGGCACGTACCCAGTCCAGATAATGGTTGGTAGGTACCCTGCGTACAAATTTTGGCACATCGGGAACGCGACCAGAAAGCAGCCATGGGTCACGTCCGTAGCAGCCTGTCACGAGAATGTCTTTTGTTCCGTAGAAGATGACGCCGCCACCGGCGTTGTTCATATTCCTTCCAGCCGGCCACCCATCAGGCATTTCGGGACGTATTCCTCCATCGTACCAGTTCACCACGACCTCGGGAAGCCTGATCTTCATATTATTGCTCGGGGTTCTGGCCGGGTATACAAACTTGATTTTTTGAGCAACTGGTGCACTGTCAGCCAGAAGGAGAGTAGATGACCCCTGTACCCTTGCCGGATAGGTCAGTTCCAGACCCATAAAAGCGGGATGAAGAACATGGGGTGCCATATCTCCGAGTGCGCCGGTTCCGAAATCCCACCACCCGCGGAAGTTCCAGGGGGTGTAGATCTCGTTGTAGGGGCGCATTGGTGCAGGTCCTACGAAAAGATCCCAGTTAAGGGTGTCGGGAATGGGATGCACTTCTTCCGGTACATTCAGACCCTGTGGCCATATTGGTCTGTCAGTAAAGGCATCGACCCTTGTAACTTCTCCTATCTCACCATTGGATATCCATTCACGACAAAGGTTAACTCCTTCATTGGAAGCTCCCTGGTTGCCCATCTGGGTTGCCACCCTGTACTTTTCGGCCAGCCTGGTAAGAAGCCGGGATTCATAAACGGTGTGGGTAAGTGGCTTTTCAACATATACATGCTTTCCCATGGTCATTGCATCAGCTGCAATGATTGCGTGAGTATGATCTGCTGTCGCAATGGTAACAGCATCTATGCTGTTACCCAACTCATCGAACATCTTGCGGTAATCCCAGTAACTTCTGGCGTTGGGGTAACGCTCAAAAACAGGCTTGCTGTATCTCCAGTCAACGTCACAGAGAGCAGTTATGTTTTCGCCCTCAAGATTTCTGAGAATAGCTGATCCCATTCCCCCGATACCAACTGCAGCTATATTGAGCTTGTCGCTGGGAGCCTTATGTCCCAGTCCGCTGATAACAATGCTTGGAAGTACAGTAAAGGCAGCAGTTGCCATTGCCGTATTACCAATGAATTTTCTTCGTGAAATTTTTTTATTCATCTTTTGTAGTAATTAAAATAATTAAGAATTGTGTATTTCGATGGATACCAGCTATCCGGACCTGTAATAAATTATTATATTACCGGGGCGGGCACATACTCATACTTGATAAAATACAAAATTAATTCATTTTATATATTCTACCAGAATAAAATATTATGCTTTTTTACAGGAGAAATCCTCATCATTGCGCCGTGCTAAATCCGTGAGGTGTGGATTTAAAGGCGAACTAAATATAAAGTTAAAATTTAAATTAATGAAACACCTTTTAGTTTCCCTGCAGGTAACCAATCC
>SLKJ01000050.1 GCA_007134675.1 Bacteroidales bacterium | reverse complement strand
GGCTTTCAGTAAAGTATCACCTTGCTGGTCTTCTATGTAAATATCCCTTAATAACAGCCTGTTGAAGAAAACAATATCCACCCTTCCCACCTCAAATTTTGCATTAAGGTTTTTTGAGACCTGTTTTGCAATCTGCTGTGTGAGATGGGTCTGCACTGCAGGCAACTGGACAAGAAAAAATGCTCCTGCCGGGAGAGCCATAATAATCAGTGCAATGATAGCTGCGGTCTTGTATAATTTTTTGATAACTTTGGATTTTCTAATCAAACGCAAAAAGATAAAAAAAAGTTTATATACAGCTAATATAATGAATAATAATGTCAGTAATCATACTCGGCATAGAATCATCATGTGACGATACTTCGGCAGCGGTCATTGCTGATGGAGTAATAAGGTCAAATGTCATTGCCGGTCAGGATGTTCACAGGAGGTATGGGGGGGTTGTCCCGGAACTGGCATCAAGGGCTCACCAGCAGAATATTGTTCCTGTTGTGGAGCTTGCCCTGAGGGAAGCCGGTATTTCCGGGAATGACGTTTCTGCTGTGGGATTTACGCGGGGACCGGGACTGATGGGATCATTGCTTGTAGGAACATCATTTGCAAAGGGTTTTGCACTTGCCAGAAATATTCCCCTTGTTGAGGTAAACCATCTTCAGGCCCACATCCTGGTGCATTTTATAAGGGAACAGAATAATGATCATAAGTTTCCTGCTTTTCCGTTTGTCTGTCTTCTTGTTTCAGGAGGGCATACACAGTTGGTTATGGTCAGGGATCATCTTGTCATGGAGGTTCTCGGACAAACTATTGATGATGCGGCAGGTGAGGCTTTTGATAAATGTGCCAAGATCATGGGAATACCATATCCAGGCGGGCCCTGGATAGACAGATACAGCAGGAATGGTAACCCGCAGGCATTCAGATTTCCGCGGCCTTCGGTTCGCGGACTGGATTATAGTTTCAGCGGACTGAAAACTTCTTTCCTCTATTTTCTGCGTGACAGGCAAAAGAATGACCCCGGATTCCTCGAAAGAAATATTAATGATCTTTGTGCCTCATTGCAATATACGATAGTTGAAATCCTGATGGAAAACCTTATCAGGGCATCCAGGCAGACCGGTGTGGATACAATAGCCCTTGCAGGCGGAGTTGCTGCCAATTCAGCGCTGAGGGAAGCTTTAACTGCATACGGGAGGCAAAATGGCTGGCAGGTTTTTCTGCCAAAACCTTCCTATACGACAGACAATGCCGCTATGATAGCGATAACTGCTTACTATAAATACCTCAATAAGGATTTTTCTTCACAGGATACGGTTCCTGAAGCGAGGATCAGCTTCAAATCATAAAAAGGAGGCAGAAAAATAAACCAGTGCTTAGTTCTTAACTATCCGGAATGTACGTGAGTATTCCCCGTCATTGGTATAAATCTTCAACAGGTAGGCCGATTTTTGAAATGGTTCCATGTCTATCCTAATATGATTCACTTGATTATCCGATCTCCTCTGAGTGACCCTTCTTCCGACAAGATCATATAATTCAACATGTACCTCGGTCTGTTTATCTGTCTCCCATTCAATCCTTATAAAATCAGTTGCGGGATTCGGATAAACTTTAACCTGAAAGCCGGGTTTGCCGAATCTTTCTGATGATCCAACAGTAAGATCAGGTTGCAGTAATGGTTGTTCTTCGAAAACATTATCGGAAAGGTTAACTGATGCAAAGGTCTCTTCCAGATACCAATCCGGCAATCCTGTATCATTGTAGCCGAAAATGCCCATTGATGCTGCAGGCTGTGGTGACAACGAATACGTTTTTAAACTTATGCCGAGGCACAGAAAAAATATTATTGCAATAGTTTGTTTCATATAAATACTGGCTTGTCAGCCATAAAAGAACAATAATTAATTTAAAATTACAAAATAATTGGTGTTAAGTCAAATTCCTTTAACAATATTTAAAGTATCCGTCAGACTTCGTCATTAACAAAAAATGTCTATTTTTGCCGGTGTTTTTCAGGAGACTGATTTTTATTTCCTGATCGAAAGGGCGCTTCTATAAGCATTCTCACGATTTTTTATTTATTTGGGTGTTTTTACGAAGCTGAGTCGAAAAATTTTTATTCATTTGCAAAATATTTGTCTAAACTAATCACTAAACCATAAACTATGAGAAAACTTTTTGTCTTGCTTGTTGCTGCCGGTTTTTCAGCAAATATGGCTTATTCCGGAGGTATCATGACGAACACCAACCAGAGTGCCTCTTACGTAAGGATGCTTGCGCGTGATGCATCCCTTGGTATTGATGCGGTTTATTACAACCCGGCCGGCCTTACCAGGCTAGCGGATGGTTTCCACTTATCTTTGAATAATCAGACAATATCCCAGACTCGAAAAATTAATAGCTCTTTTGGGTTACTGAATGACGGTGAATACCAGGGTAATGTTTCTGCTCCCTTATTTCCCAGTGTATACGCTGTTTATAAGACAGGCAGGCTTGCTTTTTCAGGTGGATTTATGCCTGTTGGCGGTGGAGGCGGGGCAGAGTATGAACGGGGTCTGCCGTCCTTTGAGACCACCTTTGCAACGGTTCCAATACTGTTAAGCACACAGGGAATACCTACTACAGCATATGATGTTGATATCTTCTTTGAAGGATCTTCGATATTTTTCGGCGGACAACTGGGGGTAAGCTATCAGCTTTCTGATATGGTTGACCTGTACGGGGGGATCAGATATGTGACAGCTACCAATACCTACAAAGGTCATCTGCAGAATTTCCAGATCAACCCTGCACACATGCTTAATCCCGGAGGTGGATTGACCAATGCCTATGGGTTTTTTAACACGATTGCCACTATGGCATCAGGTGCGGCATCAAGCGTACAGCCAATAATTGACGGCGGTGGAGGGGGTCTGACTCTTAATCAGGCAGTTGCTTTGAATATTATTACCCAGAACCAGGCTGATCAGCTGGCCGGTGGTCTTGGGGCTGCTTATAATGACGGACTTAACATAAGCCAGATTCAGGGAGCCTACCAGACAACTGCAGCAACAGCAGCGGATACTGCCGATGAGCTGGTTGACAGGCGTGTTGATGCCAAACAGACAGGGACTGCCCTTGCCCCGATACTTGGAGTGAACCTGTCCTTTTCCGACAACTTTAATATCGGCATCAAGTATGAGTTCCTGACAAAGCTTGAATTGGAAAACGACACTGAAGTTGATGAGACGGGAATGTTTCCCGACGGTGCAAAAACACGAAGTGATATGCCTGCCAAGCTTTCTGTAGGAGCAGCTTATAGAGCCACACCATATCTTAATATTTCAGGCGGTATTCATTATTATTTCGACAAGGCTGCGGATTACGGCAAGACTATTGCCGGAAGCCCGGTACCAAATGACCAGGTAATTGATAACAATTTCATTGAACTGGCACTCGGACTGGAATATGACCTTACTGATAACCTGCTTGTAAGTGCCGGTTACCTTCGCACACAGACCGGGGTTAATGAAATGTATCATAGTGACCTGAGTCACAGTCTTTCCACCAATACGTTCGGACTGGGAGGTCGATATGCCATAAATGATATGATCGCTGTGAATCTTGGTTTCCTGATGACATTCTATGATGAGGATTCAAAGGTTATGAATTACGGCGCGGGACTGGGAACGGTAACTGAAACATATAACCGTGAGGTAATGGTATTTGCTGTCGGCCTTGATTTCTCATTCTGAGAATAAGTCTTTTTAACTTGTTAAAAGTGGCTGTCCGCAACTTCACCGGACAGCCACTTTTATATTTTAATGAAAAAAGGCCTGCAATATTGAAAAGCAGACCTTATTGCCAATGTTGGGTTATTCAGTATAAGATGCTGTTTTACAACTGTTTTAATTGTCAGTTTCACCGGTCATCAGGAACAGGGGCTTCATTTCAAAGCTTTCGTAAATCGGCCTAAGCCTGTCAGTGTTGTAATGTT
>SLKJ01000027.1 GCA_007134675.1 Bacteroidales bacterium | reverse complement strand
TTTTTATCAAAAAGCTTACCGGCATTGTCCTTGCCAACCTGCAGAATGAGAATTTCGGGGTGGATGACCTTGCCAGTGAGGCAGGTATGAGCCGCTCGGCTCTCCATCGCAGATTATTGCAGTTAAAGCATGGGAATATCAGCCATTTTATCCGTGAGGTCAGGCTGAAACGTGCAATGGAATTGTTACAGCAACATGCCGGCCATGCCTCTGAGGTAGCTTACCAGGTAGGATTTGGCAGCCCCTCCTATTTCAACAAATGTTTTCATGATTTTTATGGATTTCCTCCGGGGGAAGTAAATAAAAGACTCTTCCCTGCAGGGGGAAGCCCATCTGAATCAGAACCAGGACCGGAACTATTGACGGATAATCAGAAGAAAAAATCGGGTAACCCTGGAAGGCTGTTCAGTAAGAAAATGATTTTACAATCGGGTGCAATTATCATCGTAATCTCACTGGCATGGCTTCTTTATAACATATTGATAAACAAGGGTATCCTGACAGGTGCTTTTCATCAAGATAAACAAGAGCCGTCCATTGTGGTTCTTCCCTTTAAAAATTTCAGCGATGACCCAGGTAATCAATATTTTGCAGATGGATTAATGGAAGACATTCTTGATAATCTGTTCAGGATAACATCGCTCAGGGTGATTTCACGAACCTCTGCCGATCAGTTCAGGGAAAGTAGCCGGTCTACCCGCGAAATAGCAAAAGAATTAAAGGTAAACTATGTTTTAGAGGGGAGTGTGCGCAGGTACAAAGACAGAACCCGAATAAGTGTTCAGCTGATCGATGCCTGGCGCGATAAGCATTTATGGTCCTCCAGTTTCGACAGGGACCTTACTGATATCATTGGAATTCAAAGCGATATTGCACTGCGGGTTGCGGAAGAATTGAAAACGGTTCTTACTGAAAGAGAGATAAAACAAATTGAAAAGATCTCAACCAAAAACCCGGAAGCTTATGATTATTACCTCAGAGCCAGGTTTTTGCTACATAAAGCCAATAGTTTCCACCGCTCCGATTTTGACCGTACGGGAGTGTTAAACTGCATTCCGTATTATGAAAGGGCCATTGCCGCCGATTCGACATTTGCAGAAGCCTATTCGGGGCTGGCCAATGCCTGGTTTAATCTCTCGGCCTGGGGATTCTTACCTGCATACGAGGGATTTCCGAAGTCAAGATCCTACAGCAAGAAAGCCATCTCGATTGATCCGGATTGTGCTGAGGCCCATGCCGTGCTGGGAGCATATTACATCTGGGGGGCGCGCAATATTGCTGAAGGAGGAAGTGAACTTGAGAAAGCGGTTGAACTGAATCCTAATTTTTCAACGGCACTACAATGGTATGCCCAGTACCTGATGATAACAGGACCAATTGAAGAAGCCCGGGTGCACATTAACCGGGCATTGGAGCTCGAACCATTCTTCTGGGTGGTGCAAACCCTTAATTCCTGGATATTTTATTTTGAAAATCAACATGAAAAAGCCATTGAATCCAGCAAAACTGCCCGTGCCCTGAATCCGATCTATAGCAGCAACAACTGGTTGTTTGTTTTAAACTATGCCAAACTGGGTGAAGGAGAGAAGATGTTACACGAACTTCAGTCCATTGTTAAAACATATACACCGGATGAAAAATACCTGGAAGAGGTTCAGGTTGCTTATAATGAAAATGGGATAGACGGAATTTTTACCTGGCTTGATGATGTCAATCAGAACAGACCCATTCCGGTTGAAGGGATGGATGGTCACCCGTTTTACAGTGCATGGTGGAATGCCATACTGGGCAACAGGAATGAAGCGGTATACTGGCTTGAACGAACACTGGAAGATCCGCGCCCACTGGGCCACTATTCCAACCTGATTACCACCAATCCCGATTTTGATTTACTTCGCAATGATCCCCGTTTTCTTTCAATAATCGATAAGTTTGGACTGACTCCCTATCACAAAAGAAAAGCAATATAGTTCAGCCAGAACAGAATTTTACAATCCCCTGCAACATAGTTTAAAGAATCGTAAAAATATTTAATCTTTTTGCAACATAATTGCTATGTGCTGCCCTGTTTTCCAGACTAATTTTATACATAATTATAAAATAATTACTAAAACCCATCATCATGAAAAAAGCAGTTTTATTGGCAGCACTATTCTCATTGTCAATGGTGCTGGCCTGGACACAGGGAAAAAAGACAAAGGAGATCTTTATGATCGGAGTTGAGGCTCCCTCATTTGTAGCTCAATCTACCGATGGTGAAATTGATTTTCCGGGAGACTTTGGGCTAACCTGGAAGATACTGATAGCACAGCCAAAAGCTTTTACGCCTGTATGTTCATCTGAGTTACTTGAACTTGCATATCAGCAGGAGAGTTTTGACGATTTGAATGCAAGACTGATAATTATGGTTACTGATGAGATGGAGCAGGGAAGGAGCTGGAAAATGTCACTGGAGGAAATTGATTATAAAGACAGGGGAAGGATGAGAATTAATTTCCCCATTGTTGAAGATTGCTATTTTAGAATAGCAAATCTTTATGGTATGACAAACCCTAACAAAAAAAGTGCTCAATGTATAAGGGGGGCATTTATAATTGATCCGGACAACAAATTACAGTCGGTGTTTTATTATCCAACTGGGATAGGCATAAACATTGATGAATTAAAGAGAACCCTGGTTGCGCTGCAAAAAACCTATGAGAACCAAAACATTGCTACACCAGCGAACTGGCTGCCGGGTGAAGATGTGATGATTCAGGTTATTTCTGCAATTGAAAGAGACAATATGGGAAAACCGGATTCAGATCTTTATCAGTTATCATGGTTTATGACCTTCAGAAAAGAAAAATAAGAATTCGTATTAAATATTTATTATTTCAAAAGATTGCCTCCTCACCTTTCAGGCTTTAAATTGTTCCTCTGAGAGGGAGTGGATAAAAGTGTTATTTTCTTTTTCCACTGAAAAACTTCCTTAACAGCGAGGCAGATTCATTTTCCATGATTCTCCTGACGATAATGGTTTTCGGGTGAAGGAGGTTCCTGTTGGTCAGCGTAAAGCCCCTTTTTTCATCCGGGGCTCCCCACACTATTTTACCTATTCGGGTCCAGTATGCCGCACCGGCGCACATCAGGCAGGGCTCAAGGGTTACGTACAGGGCACATTCACCGAGATATTTCCCTCCAAGGTAGTTTGTTGCCGAGGTGAAAGCCTGCATTTCAGCGTGGGCCGTTGTATCATTAAGTGTTTCGGTCAGGTTATGTGCCCTTGCTATAACAATATTATTGCTCACAATAACTGCTCCGACCGGCACCTCATCCTTTTCAAGGGCTTTTTCCGCCTCTTTTAGTGCTTCTTTCATGAAATATGTATCCGAAAAAACAGGTATTTCCATAAGTATCTGGTTTTATATTGATCATCTAATCAGTTAGATAAACATTACGGTTCCATGGACTGAAAAACAAATTATCCGAATCATGGATTAGTAAAATATTGTCAGATATATTGATAACTATACTTTATAAGAATTAAATGTAAGTGCAAAAATATTCTTATTTTAGCAGACAAAAGAATAAAAATAAGATGTACAGGACACATACCTGCGGAGAACTGAATCTACAACATGTTGGCACTGAAGTGACACTGAGTGGATGGGTGCAACGCTCCCGTGATCATGGGGGACTGACATTTATTGATCTGAGGGATCGTTATGGCATTACACAACTTGTTTTTGACCTGGAAACGGATTCTGCACTCTGCAGGGAAGCCCGGAAACTCGGCCGTGAATATGTTATTCAGGCTGTTGGTCTGGTCAGGGAACGTTTTAACAAAAACCCCAGAATATCAACCGGCGACATTGAAATTGATGTTAAGTCGCTGAAATTAATCAATGCATCTATAATTCCTCCCTTTACTATAGAAGATGATACTGATGGAGGCGAAGAGCTGCGTATGAAGTTCCGCTACCTGGATCTCCGGCGTAACGTGATGAAAAATAACCTGGAACTGCGGCACAGGATGGCTGTTGAAATAAGAAAATATCTGGATAATCTGGATTTTATTGAGATTG
>SLKJ01000180.1 GCA_007134675.1 Bacteroidales bacterium | reverse complement strand
TCAAGGGGACATCTTGCAATTTTCAGGGGGTATTTATTATTAAAATACAGGAACTCATGACTATACATCAGTTTTTGGAGCAGAATACTGAGTTATTGAGAAATGAGATAATCTCAGAACTTGAATCAGATTTCACAACCCTTGATTTTATAAAAAAATTTGCCAGAAAGTTTGAGTGGGAGTATATCAATTACCTGTACCGCAATTTGGGTAATAATACCTTTAACAAGGTTCACAGTCAGATTGCAAAATTTCTTACCGAAAATGAACCTCTGCTGGATATTCGAAAGAAAAGAAAGGTGATGAATTCGGATGTGTTTGGTGTTACGGATGAAATTCAGGTATGGGAAAAGAAAAAAGATTTTTTTAAGGAATTCTATTATTAAAAATATAAAAATCAGGTCACTATGGGGTCTTCTATTAAAGGCATTCGCATGAGTGTTGCAAGGTATAGGCTTAATGGTAACCACAGGGCAACACTCAGCTATTTTAATGGTATTGAGATTGGTTCTGATTTTGAACATATATACTATAACAGAAGGATTTCAGAGAGTAAGAGTCACTATTACAGGGGATCCATTTTTAATTTTAATCAGATTATAAGCAAGAATCCCGGGTTTGTGGAAGCATATTTGAAAAGGGGATGTGCTAAATATGAGATTGGTGATCAGACAGGAGCAATGGCAGATTTTAATAAAGCTCTTGAAATAAATTCCTGTTCGGCTAATGCCTTTTCTTTGAGGGGCTTTGTGAAGGGTAGACTAAGCATTGAAAATGTCCATGGAGCAATTGCAGATTTTGATAGAGCAATCGATGAAAATCCGGGATATGCAGAAGCCTATTTTAACAGGGGCGAAACCAAATTGCTGCTTGGCTACCCTGCCAGCGCAATCCATGACTTAACCACTGCAGCCGATCTTTTACCCGGCAATGCTAAAGTATTATTGTCCAGGGGAATTGCCAGATATATGATTGGCGATAAAGATGGTGCTTTGTCGGATTGGTTAGATATTGCAGAGTCTGGAGATCCGGATGTAAATGAAATTATTGAAAAGTATTCATAAGTTAAAGCTTAAGATATTCTAATATCGGAATTCGTCTGCCAGCCGGGTTTATATCCGGGGATTATTTTACCCGCCGTGGGTGACTTTTATTTCCGGTAGTTTATGGTTAAAACTTCTGAGTTAACGGGGAGCCCCAAAGCGATAAACAATCAGACTTGCCCTTTCTGCGTCGATCACTCTGAATGCATTGTATGTAAGCCAAACCATTTCTCTTTCTGTTATATTGGTTATTTCATTGTAATGAAGTGCATTAACCTCGATTATTACTGGTGGATCGATAAATAAATTGTAATATGGATAATCATACCATTGGTTATCAGCGTATGGATAATTTACAATGATTTTATTAATCACTTTTCTTACTCCGTTAATACCGTGCACTGTCGATTCTGTTTCACTTTTTTCAAGTAAGCTTTCAACCACACCCCAAAGTGTAACAATCCCATCATTTACATTCACAATAATCTGCCATTCGTTTGTATGTTCATTTTTTTTTAATGCGCTGTTGATAAGGGTTTTTATTTCAAGATCGGTTGAATTATATTCATTATACCATACTTCGGTATAATCCGGTATCCGGTAAAATTCTAATTTGATTTTAATGTCACAGGCAACAACAGTTTCAATCAATTTGAATTGCGAAAATACCCCTGTTACAATCATCAAAAATAACCCCATCAAAGTTATTCTCTTTTTCATTGTTCATAATTATTTCATACTTAACAGATGGATGTTACCTGCCATAAAGTTACCTTTCAGGCATTTTCAGAACCTTAACAGTGCATTAAGCTTAGCACCCGGCTCAGGCATTTCATCCGGTTTTGCAATTATTACTTTACCGTTGTTAAGTATAGTATTCATCGCTGCCATATTTATCAAGTATACCCCCCTGTCATTGTCTCTGCTCAGGTATATGATCTTATTGGTGTTTTTTTCATATGTACCCCAAATTTCTTCACCTCTTCTTATAAACAGGGTATCAATCCGCTTATTTATCGCAGCCGTTATGATTTCATCTTCACTGGATGAAGCCTTATGATTGGAAAGTGCCAGTTCGTATGCTTTAACTTTTGTGATTCTTTCCTTCTTAAAATAACTTTCCACTATGATACTGGCCTTCTCCTGAAGCTTTCCAGGATTTTCATGTTCAGGATTGCCTGCAACGAAATCATCCAGCAGGTTTCTGTAACTGTTTACCTGCTTGTAAATTGGCATAAGATAATCAACAGTGGCGATTACAAGTGGAGCTTCCTGGTCTTTCAATATTTTTATCAGACCTTTATTGACTTCTCTGAAGAATTTCAGTATTTCAAGTTTTTTTTCTTCTTCATTTGCCCTTCCGTGACCATGATACATAGTTTGATTAAAGCCAGTCTGTCCCTTACGAAATTGAAGGCTTTTTTCCTGGTAGTCAAAACCAACCACATCTTCAAGTTTTTCAGGAATCGGGCCTTCTGTTTTAAGTTCTCTGATTTGATTGGAAAAGCATTCGTAAACCCTGACGTCGCTTAAACTGAGTGCAAGAAGATAAAATTTACCGGTATTGTTTATATAATATACTAAAGGTGTAAGATAAAAATGGTCTGCAATATGTGTATAAGGTTCAAAACAAACCGGCAATTTGTAATATTCAAAGAGTTTTTTATTCCTGAAAATTGCAAGTCCGTCAGACTGGTGTTTCCAAAATCCGGAATCTTCAGACAGTTTTTTTGCAGGTTCAAGAATATCTTTAATTTCATTCTCTTCCAGTTTATCGGATTTAAGTCTTTTATTGATCTCTTTTACCTGCTGCTTCAGAACCTTCTGGTCGATCATTTCGGTTACTTCTTTTCCTGACCGGTGGGTAGGCAGGAAAAAACTTATGCAGTAAGGATCATTCATCATAGCTAATTCCTTAAGCCTGTCAACTGTGATATGGTCCATATCTTTAACTGTTTTTATTAAGATGGTTTGTTTTAATAAGAAATTTTACTCATCGCGTTGCGCTCTGGATCAAAAAGAATTCGTTTATGCTTTCGAGGTCAAGAATTCCTTTAAATTTATCACCGTCTGATACCGGAACGATGTCATAACGATTCATTTGCATTTTTTTAAAAACATCAAAAAGTGTCATTCCCGGATTTACCTTTTCTATATTTTCGTTAACAACCTCTTTAACCTTTCCTTCTTTTCCATAAGCATTTAAACCTTTAATCAGATCATTCTTGGTAAGAATACCGGCATATTCGCCCCCGGATTTGATCACAAACCCGCGGTTTGATATATGTACAAGCTTCTCAGCAGCTGTACCCAAAGATTCGTTCTCATCCAACTCATCGTAATCTGGTTTGACAATATCTTTTACCAGGTAGTTGTTAAGAATATCCCGGTATTTCATCATTTCATATTCGCCCCTTGCACCAAGAAAAATAAAAAAACCGATTACTATCAGAAAGGGATTTAAAAAGAACCCGGCAAAAATGAATACAATAGCAAATATCTGTCCAATATCCTTTGCAATTCTGGTTGCCTTGAGCTTGCTCATATTAATTGAAAGGGCTGACCTGAAAAGCCGGCCTCCATCCATGGGGAATGCAGGTATAAGGTTGAAGGCCACAATAAACAGGTTGGCAGCCAGCAGCATCACAAGAAAATTATTTGCCGTGATGACTCCAAATTCCATTCCTTCAAGATCTGCAGGCCTGATCAAAGTAAGATAAACCCACAAAATACCTGCAATAGCTATATTAACAAGAGGACCTGCTGCTGAAATAATGAATTCATCTTTTGGTTTTTCCGGCATTTCTGTAATATTGGCCATACCTCCAATTGGCAAAAGGGTTATGCTTTGAACTTTGCCCCCCAGTTTTACAGCTGTTAGTGAATGGCCGAATTCATGCAGGAGCACGCAGGCAAATATAGCAAGTACAAAGAGGATATGCATTAGGATTTGCATTGGCGCCAATCCTTGATTGACACTAATAAAAACTATCCAGACAATAAGTAAAGAAAAGGTCCAGTGTACGGAAACCTTTATGCCGAAAGGTTTTCCAAGTTTAAGAGAAAATCTGCTTTTCAT
>SLKJ01000193.1 GCA_007134675.1 Bacteroidales bacterium | reverse complement strand
ATCATTGATATCGGCGATCCTGCCGAATATGGCAGGTACCGGACTGCCACCATTTCGGGAAGGGTTTTTGATGGCAGCAATAATGAGCCGTTGCTGGGAGCTGTAATTTATGATGTTGAAACAAGTACAGGTGCTTCGACCGGCCCGGATGGTGCATTCTCTCTCACACTGCCCGCAGGGAAACATGTACTGAAAGTATCATTTGTAGGATTTGAAGAACTGACAAGACAGGTAAATCTTTTTGGCGATGGCAGCCTCAATTTTGAGATTTTCGAAGAAACGCACAGAATTGATGAAGTCACTATACGGGCACGACGAGCTGAGGAAAATGTTGCACGTGCCCAGATGAGTATGATCACACTGGATTCCAGGGCCATTAAAGAATTGCCCGGATCTTTCGGGGAACAGGACATTTTAAGAAGCATCAGCATGATGCCGGGCATACAGACCGTGGGGGAATTCGGCACCGGATTTCACGTACGGGGAGGCAGTGCCGACCAGAACCTGATATTAATAGAGGATGTCCCTGTTTTCAACTCTTCCCACCTGTTTGGACTTACCTCTGTTGTGAATCCGGATATGGTAACCAGTGTGAGCCTCATAAAAGCAGGTATACCGGCAAGATACGGAGAACGGGCATCTGCAGTGATGGACATAAGGCTGAGAAATCAAAACCCTGAAAAAACCAGTGTAAGTGGAGGGATAGGGCTTATTAACAGCCGCCTTAACCTGGAGACACCGGTTGTCAGGGACAAAATCTCTCTCTCACTGGGGGGGCGGACAAGTTACTCGGACTGGCTGCTGGGAGAGATCCCGGATACCGACCTCATGAACAGTTCTGCAACATTTCATGACCTTGGAGGTACCCTCCACCTGAGCCCCTCGCAAAAGAACAATATATCGGTATTCGGATACCACAGTTATGACCGGTTCATGCTTGCGGGAACAACAGATTACCGCTATACCAACACACTGGGTTCAATCAGGTGGAATTCAATTCCCGGTGAAAAGATACATTTCAGCCTGAGTGCCGGATTCAGCCTGTATGATTACCTTGTTGCAGAAGAAGAGGATGCAAACCCTAATGAGGCCTATGATCTGGGAAGTTCAATCGACTACAGGAGCCTTAAATGGCACTTTAACTATTACCCAACTGATAATAACGTCCTTGAATTTGGTGTTAATGCTGTAAGATATGAAATCAATCCCGGAGCGATCAGTCCTCTTGGCACTGACTCTTATATCGAACCTTTCAGGCTTGACAATGAAAAAGGTGTGGAACTTGCAGGATTTATCAGCAACAGGATAACCTTTGGTCCCAGGCTGGAAGCCGAAGCAGGTTTGCGCTATTCCCGGTTTTATCTTCTCGGACCTTCAAGGCAGTTTAATTATCTGCCCGGCGAACAGATCATAAGGGAAAATATTACCGATACGGTCTTATATTCAAATAATGAGATTGCTGCCGGATATGGCGGACTGGAACCCAGACTGAGCATCCGTTACAGCCTTGGAGGATCAAGTTCGCTGAAGCTGAGCTATAACAGGATCAACCAGTACATAAACCTTTTATCCAACACCTCGGTAATTGCCCCTTCAGATATCTGGAAACTGAGTGACAATTATCTGAAGCCCCTGAGAGCGGACCAGTATGCGGCCGGTTACTTCAGGAATTTCCTTAATAATACAATTGAAACTTCTGTTGAACTGTATTATAAAAACCTCTGCAACATTCCTGAATATAAAACCGGTGCACAGCTTATGATGAACGAAACACTGGAAACCGATCTGGTGAATGCTCATGGATACAGCTATGGACTTGAGCTTTATGCAAATAAAATATCCGGCCGGATAACAGGATGGGCAAGTTATACATATTCAGCTACAAGGATAAGGACAGATGAACCTTTGATGGCGGACAGGATCAACAACAACAGCTATTTCCCTTCAAACCACGACAGGCCCCATAACCTGGTACTGAACACAAACTACCACATATCGCGCCGATGGAGGTTTAATGCTACATTTACCTGGAACAGCGGGCGGCCGGTAACCCTTCCGGAGCTCTCCTATGAATTTGGAGAGCAGCAACTGATTCATTACTCGGACAGGAACAGGTACAGGATGCCGGATTACCACAGGCTTGACCTTGCCCTCAATTTCGGTGAAAATCTCAGGAGGGACAGGCGCGGGAAAGGCAGCTGGACCCTTTCAATTATAAATATATATGGAAGAAAAAACGCTTATTCTGTTTATTATCAAAAAGATATTCCCAGCGAGGAAAACAATTTCCGCAATTACAGTCTTAATAAAATGTATATTATCGGGAGACCATTCCCTACTCTTACATATAATTTCTCATTCTGATAATGGGCAAAAAATATTGTAAAATAAAAATAAAGGACTATCCGGCCACACTGTTCAAAATATTCAGTGTTTTGACTATTGTGCCTGCCATAATGATCCTTCACAACCGTTGCAGCGAGTTGTATGATCCGCTGCTGGATGTGCCTGAAAACATACTTGTGATTGAGGGCCTCATCACTGACGCTCCGGGACCGCATTATGTGAAGCTGTTCCGGTCCGCCCCCTTTAATCAGCAGCAGAACCAGTTACCCCTGCAAAATGCCGTTGTGCAGGTGGAGGATAATGCAGGGCATATTGAAATATTCAATGAGGTAACTCCGGGTAATTACCAGAGTTCTCAGGGCTTCAGGGGAATACCGGAAAGAAAGTATACCTTGAAGATTATTACACCGGATGGTGAAGAATACCATTCCCGTTCCCAGTTGTTGATCCCCGTTACCCGCAGGATAGACAGCCTGACAGGCAAATATGTGGATGATAAAATAATAGAGACACCAGACAATGAAGGGGAGGTAATAATTGAGTACATTGAAGCAATTGAGGTTTTTGGGGATGTTTGGAACATTCCCGGCACTTTCCCGAGAATGCGGTTTGAAGTGGATGTTATGATCCAGTACTGGATGATGGAAGAACAAAGGAATCCTAATAACCCTGACCCCCCTGTTTTTCATTGCAGAATCAGGAACAGGACAGGCGATTACCCGGATATTACAAAGGCAAGGGAGCATAATGTGAGCCGCGATATTGTAAACCATAATTTCGGTCATATCCCAAAAGAAAAAAAATACTACCAGGGAACACGTTCATTTGGTTATATAGACAGAAGAATAGTTATTATCGATCAATACAGCCTGAACGAAGAAAGCTACATCTATTACCGGAACCTGGAAAAGCTTATAAACGCTGAAGGAAGGCTGTTTGACCCGGTAGCCGTCAGACTTGACGGGAACGTATACTCACCGGATGATGAAACGAAAACAGCGCTGGGCTTTTTTGAGGTATCGGGAAAGGCATCCTCCACATTTGCGATGAACCCCGAACCTTTCCGAAAAACAAACATAGTATTTGAAAAAATTCACAATCTGAACCATCTGCCCCGGCACGAATGTTCCCGTGAAATTAAACCCCCACTATGGGTTTATTAAAGCTTAAATCATGATCATTACAAGAATCTGTCTTTCTGTTTCCATATTCCTGTTTTTTACTTCTCCTGCTGTTACCGGCTACTCAACCAATGATAAGGGGAGTGAGGAGACGGGGAATTCTGATTTTTTTGCCAGGCTTCTGTATGAAGACAGCATATCCCTCTACTCACAGAGAATACTCATGGAATCAAGCAAAACCCGATCAGCAACGGTAGGCGGCACAATTATTTCAAGGATCCTTCTTACAAGCGATCATAAATATTTCCTGATGCTGAGCTTAAAAAAACAAGTTATTTTTTTATCCGGTGCTGATACAAACAGAAGATCACCATTACGGAAGTTGATCTCATCTGCAACCGGGACTTCTGATTTTGCATCTTTTTATTATGTAATTGATTCCAGAGAGTATTTGTCTGTGGACCGGGTTCTTTTGCTGAAACAACGCCCGGTTTGTTAAATGACGGACCATATTATAACAGGATCCTGCAATTTTTTTGTGAAAAATCGTTTATAATATATATATTCGCTGGCAGCAACAAAATCCCGGACCAGAAAATGGTCTGCAGCAACACATAAAACCCAGCCCTGTAATTTACAAGTTACTGTATTATGAATGGTGATAATTTAT
>SLKJ01000100.1 GCA_007134675.1 Bacteroidales bacterium | reverse complement strand
GGTTTTACTGCCCAGGGTACCACACCCAGGAAAATAGAAAACCTGGTCTCCTCCCTTGCCGACCTAATTTCAGGCAGCGGCGACGCCAACACCCCCCTGGTCGTTGTACGGGGATTTGTGTAATTCAACAAATAAACCCAGTTAATATTAACTGAATTTTAAGCAAATAATAAGAAAATAAAAAATTCTTAATAATAACATAACCTATTGTTAATGAACCTGTAGCAAATATATTCTTCCTTTGGAAACAAAACCAATGCTCAAAAGGAACCACTACAGAACCATTGTCATATCAGATCTTCATCTGGGAACAAAAAATTCCAGGGCAAAAGAGGTGTTCAGATTCCTGAAGACCAATACATGCGATATACTGATCCTTAATGGTGACATAATTGATGGATGGCAGTTAAAAAAATCTGGAAAATGGAAAAAAAGGCACAGCAGGTTCCTTAAATCAGTTATTAATATGTCATCAACTCTTAATACAAGGGTGATATACATCAAAGGCAATCATGATGACTTTCTTGATCATATTGTACCATTCACATTCGGAAATATATCTATCCTGCGGGATTATATTCACTTAAGCGGAAATAAAAGATATTATATAACGCACGGTGATATTTTTGATACCATCACAACAAATTTCAGATGGCTTGCAAGCCTGGGAGATATAGGATACACCCTGCTGCTCTGGCTAAATAAAGTTTATAACAACCAGCGCCTCAGAAAGGGACTCCCCTATCACTCACTTTCGAAAATAATCAAGTATAAAGTTAAAACCGCGGTTTCATTTATTTCCGGTTTTGAGAAAGAACTGGTTAAAATTGCACGTATCAAAAAATGTGACGGGGTGATATGCGGTCACATTCACACACCGGCAATCTCCAAATACGATAACATTACCTATATGAATTCAGGCGATTGGGTCGAATCTCTTAGCGCACTGGTCGAGGACTATTTTGGCAACTGGGATATCATTTACTATTCCGAGCTCATGAATGATGAAAAAGTCGCTAAAATAAACGGTCAGCAAAACCGTAAGCTTCATCCGGTAACTACAGAGCCTGTACAGCCTGAATTCTTATCTGGTCAGGAACAGCCACATCTAAGGCCGGCCAACGTGGAATCTGAAGCACCAGCACTTAGTCCTGGAAATAAGACTCCGGAATTCACACCCAAAAAAGCAAAACAGGTAAAGTCTGAATCTATTGTTTAGTAAAAGATACTGAAACTTACTACCAGTTTTCGTTTTTACCAATACTGCTTTAAAGGGTAAGGTTCTGACCCGATCAGGCAGCGGCGACGCCAACACCCCCCTGGTCGTTGTACGGGGATTTGTGTGACCCTTTCGGGGATCAGGACGTTGCCCCGATCAATCCCGGTGCATAACTGTTAATGCTGTAGCCCGATCCGTTCAGTGTGACTGTAAGGCTTTTTCCTCTTTCATAAGAGTATAACAAGGTGATTCTTGCCTGGGGACTGGTAAAATTGGATGTTTTAGGGACAAATATATGGCCTTTCTTATCCGAGTGCCTTGAAGCCAGCTCAGCCAGTTTCTCGGCCCCTTCTTCACCTCCGCCTACAGCCTGGAACAAAGGATTCTTAGCAATCTTGTTCCACGGTACTGAGCCCGTTTCAACATCATCAAGAGAAACCATGGCTCTCACCTGGTTCATTTTCAACCTCATTGTAAGGTCATTAACATCAACAACAGATCCTCTGTCGAATGCAGGATAATCAATAAAAAGGATCTCATTTCTGTCGGGCATGTAAAGAACTCCTGTAAAACCGACAAAATATTTTGTTTTCATTATTTCGCTGATCTTCTCAGAACTTTCCCCTGTGCCATCAAAATAATTGTGCACAAAAGATGTAAGTTCGGGAAATGTCGGTTCTCTAAATCCCTCCTGTTTTATAGTATTTTTAAGCGTTTTTGAATTTGCTGGTCCAAAAAAAGGAAAAGCAGCAGTTAACTCCTTTCCCTGATGTAAAAATTCCATTTCCGGTTTTTCCATATTAACTGAAATAAGCGGTTTATGAATATGTTACAATAAGCATTATCAAAGCTACCAATTTTATTTAACAGATCTATCAGACAGCAAAAAAAACTTAGAAAATCACTAGTCACCTTCAGTCCTGTTACCGAGAACAAACCTGAATAGCCCTAATTTTCCCTCAAAACCAGCACCCTGTATAGTAAAGTCAAGACGTTTGGATTCCTCCTGAAGCGGCAGTAAAAAACTAACCGAACCATCCACCCGGGTTATCAGGTCCGGCTCCCAGTATACAGTTTGTTCATGATCCGGATCGATATCAGCTAAATGGCTGGTCAGAATATCAGAATAGAAATCATTGGGTTCATAATAGCCCTGCACAACAAGTTCCAGCACATCAAGAAACCCCCTGTAACCCGGCTCAACAATATAGATATTGATAACACCTGACCCTCCTCTTGAGCCAAATGCTGCCGTACTGGAGTGACGATAGATCTCAATGCGTTCAATATCTCTAAGAGGCGTACCAAGGAACCTGTTCTTATCAGCAAACCGGCCATTTATCATATACTCCACCTCGAGCCTGCCATAAATAGTGGTCTGGCCGTGCAACCTGATGTGCCGTCCCTCAATTATAAGTCCTACAGCTTTGTTCGTAAGAAGTTCAAGAATATCATGTTCATAAACATTATCGTGATCTATAAAGATAGTCTGGTCGGGACGTCCGAATTCCTGTGGTGCAGCAACCCTTCCGGGTGCCGCGGTAAACGGCGATCTTGTTTTTTGACGCACCCGTTTCCAGTCCTCGCCCCGGCTCGTGACCCGGCGCTCTGCGGTATGTATTCCCGGTTCATAATCATATCCCCAGGATTCCTTAATGGTAAGCTCTATTTCAGGCGGGTACCCCCTGGCCAGTCTCCTGCCTCCGAGTTCCATCCTCACCTCACCTTCATAGAAAAGATCTGAAAAAGAAAAATAGCCGCGCTGATCGGTTGTAGTCATAAAATTATCATCATACCCGCTTTTTACAGATAACTGGACCGGATGCCCTCCAACAGGCATATCTATCGCAGGGTCTTTCAGCCTCCCGGCAATAGCCAGACCCGGTTCGACCGAATAATTAATCACGGGCCACTCTCCGGAAAGTACATTTTCCCACCTGAACCTTTCCCATTCAGCAGTCAGCAAAAGACGATCGGCCACAATTGATTTATCGCCGGCACTCCCGGAATAGATATCAGGAAATTCTGTGTTTCCTATCAGGTCAGAGTTGAAAAGCAAATATGACAATATATCCGGGTTATCTGTACACTGAACACGGGTTCCGGTAACAGCTGAAAGTGAAAAAGTTCCCATTACCGGATCACCTCTGTGATCACTGGCACTCAGCTGAAAATTAAGATAATCCATTTCAAACAGATTCACTGTGTCAATCTTTGCAGATAAAGTAAGGTTATCCTGTTTGTCAATAAAAACAAGTCTCTCCGCAACAGGTTCATAAGTATCTGTAAAAACCGTAAAATGGGCTATACCCGATGGGAACAGCTCTTTTTCAACAGCAATTTCCATGCTGTTACTGTTCAGCGGGTAGCTTCCTGAAAAAAATATTTCACCCCTTGTATGTGCAACTATTATCACCTCACCGGTGGCCTGTGAACTCTGCCGATTATCAGTATAGGCAACTCTGAGAACTAAACCCGGGCCACCATGATCAATCCGAAGTGTATATCCCTGATCTTCCGGCTCCGGAAGATCGTAAGAGGACTGACCCCCACCGTTCACCGACAGCAATGCACTGTAAGAACTTCCTCGTCCAGGTTCAATCTCAAAGATCCCGGTACCCTCAATGTCTGTCTCCACATTTGCAACAATATTTCCTGAACGGTCAATAATACTGCCGACAGCATCCTGCCCCCTTCCCAACTTGTCAGTAACCCTGAAAGCAATCCGGTTTGGCGTGCCTGCAACAAAATTGCCACCCTCAGGAAAGAAGTCCACTTCATAATTATTGCTCATCCGCTCAAGTCTCCGGTTAAAAATCCTGTTCCTTAAAACCTGGAGCCTTGGTATCCTGTTCTCATAGTCAGGATTTCGAATGTATAAATGCCTTGTGAAATAATCCTCTTCATCAAAATTCCTCATCCATG
>SLKJ01000092.1 GCA_007134675.1 Bacteroidales bacterium | reverse complement strand
TGGTGACCGCGTTCTGCTCGAATTTCTGAAGAGATTGCTGTGCAGCTATTTCGGCTATCTGCTGTTGAGAAACGGCTATTTTATAATGCCCTTTATTCCTTCCCCAATCAAGAATAGGAATACTGATACCTAAGGAAATCCGCTGATGGTTATTAAAATCTCCGCTGTAAACGTTATCCAGACGCCCGCTTCGCAACAAATTACCATCATCCTTGCTTATCCCGTATGTCACGTTGACATCAGCGCGGAAGTGACGGGCAGTTTTGGCCTGCTCAACATTTCTCTGGTTTTCCAGGATTCGTTGCTCCATTTGTAAAATCTCAGGATTGTTGGCAAGGGCATTCTGAAGAACCAGTTGGATATCTACTTCGCTAACAAGAATGTCCTGGGGCAGTTCTATTTCTATATCTGTTTCAATGGGCAGCATCAGGAAATTCAGAAGACTTTCTTTAGTTTCCCTGTATTCCAGGCTGGCTTCCTGTAAGGCGATAACTGCATTGTTCTGGGATAGTCTTAAATCCAGCAATTCCTCACGTGTTACCGTTCCCAGCTCAAAACGATTATGCGCTACCTGAAGAAGGTTATTGGTGTTTTCAACGTTGGTCATGGCAATCTCCATTCGGATGACAGCCCTTGCCATGGCAAAGAAGTACCTGACCGTGGCGATATGCATATCTTCAACTGACTCCAGGTACTCTTTTTTTGCTTTTTCAAATTTGAGAGGCTCAATTTTCCGGAGCCATTTCATGGTATTGAAACCAAACAGCTCCTGCTGATAGCCTATCCTGAAGGGGACGGATGAGTATTGTGTGAAGTCGTTAATGCCAAAATTCTCAATACGACCCAGTTCAGAATGCATAAAGAAAGTCCCCCCTGTTGCTGCCAGCTTTTGAGAAACGTTAAGGATCATATCCGAGGTAAGATTTTCTGTGCGAACAAATTCATCGGTTTGCGTTAGTGAGTTGTAGCGCAGGCGGGAAGCATTGGAATAAGTCAGCGGATTTGCCCGCAGGTTGACCGATGGCATTAAATCTGCCATATAACTCCGGTATGCCCAATAGTCAGCCATGTAGTAATGCTTATTCAGGAATGCCTGGAGAGATTGCTGGCGAGCCAGCTTCAGCGCATCATCCAGGGTGAGGTGAAGCAAACTTTGGGATGATAAGGGCATTAGGCCAAATAGCAGGAGAGTTGAAATAAAGAAGTATTTTCTCATAGTTAATACTTTAATAAAATGATCAATTATTGCACAATCTTTCCAGTTCGAGAAATTCATGGTATGAATCATTAAATGATGTAACCCCGGGCCAATACTGGTATCCCTTGTCATCCAACAGAAATATCTGTTCTTCTATACCTTCGGTGCGATTTCTCAGCCAGTACAATGCCCCTGAGGGTATATTCTCATAAACCAGCAATGTGTCATTTGCATATTTACTGCCGGCTGAAACCCATCCATCATCCCAGTACATTAGTTCGTAATGACAGCCGGGTTTCACATTATTATCATCATTGCGGGCCTGGATCTGAAATTCACTAATAGCTACCGGCTCATCGAAATAATAATTGACAGTAAGATATCTGGCATTGATATAAGTTAAAGGCCTGTTATCGACCAACTTGTGACTATCCCCGTGCAGTCGCTGGTTCCAAGTTGAAAACACCTGCAAATCGGTCATGATAATTGTGTCATTTTTCATTAGATGGAATTCTGAAAGATGAATTTCAGATGAACCTGCACTAACAAGACGATAATTTTTATATTTCTCTTTATTACCGGTCTTAATTATCTGTTTGTTGGAACTATTGAAATCCTTTATCTTTAAAAGTGTTACTGCATCTGAAAAATCAGTTTTGTTCGATGCCTGGATCTCTGCACCATTTATCGAATTAACCCACCGTAATTTGTTAAGATTTCTAATTACATATGGAGGATATTTTCTGGTTAGAATAGCAGTAATAGTTTTGTCGTGATCTGGTATAAGCTCTATTATTTCCCTTTTATTATTTACATAAAAAGGTGAATTTATCACTTTAGTTTTATTATTCAATGCATCACTAATGGCATATACAATGTTCTTCCCCACATCCTTAAAAACAATTTTCCCTCTCTTTCTTCTTGACTCATCAACCGGGACCCATTCCCTTACAGGATGGAAAAGATTAAGATATGCTTTACTAATCCTTTTGTTTGAATTGAGTGGAATATCGATTGTATTTCTATACTGATTTGTAACATCAATGCTATTGGGGAAAAAGCATTCTGTTTTATTCTTTTCAAAGCATCTGCGGTAAATTTTAGGAAGCACTTCATGCCGGTAGAGATGATTCCTAATTTGGTTGCTGTTCGTATCAACGGCATAAATAGTATCACCTATAAAAAATGCAATCCATGTATGCCCAGTATTTCGGATGCTAGCACCGGTTCCCCAAAAAGGGATATAATCAGAAGCAGCTGGTATACCCAGAGCCCTGAAAATAAACACGGCCAGGTTTACTATGTCATCACAATTACCCACACCAATCTTGTAGCTATTGGACAAGGGAATAACAAAGGGATATTCAAATGTTCTTCTCATTCTAATATCTATTGAATCAAGAAGATCGCAAATGACATTTTTGAATGAATCATACTGCTGCATTCTCTCGAAGACCCAGTGGTACTCCTGAAAAAAGTACTTTCTTAGGCCCGGTTCAATAGGTTCGCGGGAATTTCTGTAGGGCAAAACAAATTTAAGAAAAGTCTCCCTTTCACATCTTAAATCTGCAGGAATACTATAGTAAGCCATAAAAGCCAGATCAATATTTTCTATTAAATAATCAGATCTTATGGTCTTAATATCCTCTTCTACAGTAAATGCATCTCTGTTATTAAACCGGATACTGTCAATGAGTTTTGTGAAGATAACCCCATTTCCCTCTGTACGGCCGGTTTTCTCAAGTATCGGCTTTATCTGATCAAATGCTGGATCAAAAACACATTGACCTCCTATGTAATAATGTCCGGGCATATTGGAGATAAGATAATAGGCCGCCTGGAGCTTTTCACTGTCATCTTTGAAATGATTAATTACTGCCATTAGTTCGCCTCTGTTTTGGCCGGCTGCTTTAAGGCTTCTTCTCACTTCCAAGGGAATTCTATAATTATCACAACCGGCAATTATTGCCGCTGAAAAAAAAGCACCTATTAACAGGCCAATAGTTTTAAGATTTACCAAGGAGTTTTTCATATATTCTGGATATTTATTAAGGTCATTCTATATTACAAATACAATATTGCCTAATAATTTATATTCCCGGGCAGAATGGTTCTGCGTCACTTTTTATTGTTGTTCCCCTTCCGGGGATAATGACACCACTTCCCGCCAACCTCTTTTGGCTTTGCCGGCTTCCTGTTCTCATGCTCTCTGCAGGTGTTTCATCGCTTTCTTATATTATAATTAATCGGATAAAATCATATTAAAAGCTATCGTAGTTTTTTAAATATCCTTGAAAACCTGGGGGTACTCTTGTTTTTGGAGAAAAGTATCATGGTTGCCCTGCAAATGATCTTGTCCTCCGGAACGGGTCCGTAGTACCTGGAATCCCGGCTGTCATGCCTGTTATCGCCCAGCATGAAATAATAGCTTTTCTTAAAAGTATAATCTGTTACCGGCTTCCCTTCCATGAAGAATTGCCCCCTGTCATGCTTTATCCCAGCGTTTTCAAACAAGTTTATTATCCTGCCATAGAGGATCCATGTTTCAGCGGTCAGCTCCATCTTCATGCCTTCTGCAGGCAAAACTACCGGGCCGTAATTGTCAATATTCCAGTTTAGGCTCTCATGCCCGGGATACACCCTCCATGCTGTATCGGGCCTCTCTTTTTCAATGGCAACAGAGGTGACCCAGGGAAGCAGGGACACTCTTTCTGTTTCTTCCAGTGTCAGGTAGAGGCTGAGATGATCTGTGCCACGAGCGGGTGAGAAAAAGGATGGGTTGTTGATTCCCAAACTATCAAGCCCTTTTATAGCATCCTGCCTGTTACCCACAGATACCCGTGAATAAAGCAATATGTCTTTATTTTCCTTATGCAGTCTATTATTGATATAGACTCTCCCGTTAACAATACTGACGGTATCGCCCGGGGTTCCCATGCATCGTTTTATCA
>SLKJ01000116.1 GCA_007134675.1 Bacteroidales bacterium | reverse complement strand
GAGGTGGAATTTTAATTATATATATATAATAACGAGCCAATTACAGATGTTCTGTATTGTTTTAAGGGGCGTTTCGCAGGCCCTTCTTTTACTGCCCCAGGCATATCCTCAAAAAAAAGATAAAACTCTGATCCGCAACATGGACACTCTGCAAAAAGATTATCCTTGATCTCTACCGGGCAGTTTTCTGATGGCTGAAACGGACAGGTCCTTTCCAGGGCATTAAACTTTCTGTCTTCCAGTCTGAAAAGGATTATTCCGTTTACTCCACCATCAATTTTTCTGGCTTCTAATACTCCCAGGTTGGCTAACTGGGTGTTAAGATCTTTCTGTATCTCAACCCTGACATTAGGAATCCAGTCATCATTTTCATTACATCCCAGAAAAGTTATAAATATCAATGATATGATAAATATTTTTCTTAACTTTGCTCTGTTTAACATAGATTGCTTACGATAAATATTTTTGCAAACCTACACGAAATTTTGTTTATCTGAAAGATATTACATGATTTTGTCATGGTTTGTATTTTTTTATTAGTTATGGAAGGGTTCATGGAGAGTTTTATATATTTGCTTATAACCATTGTAATATTGGTTCTCAGCATGCGAAAAAGAAAGTCGGCGCAGCCAGTTGCTGAAGAAGAAGAAACCCAGCCGGGCGATCCGTTTCGTGAGTTGTTCAATGATGAAGAAGATGAAGGATCTGATCCTGAAATTCAGCCCTCAACTGTTTCTGGCCGGCAAGCCGGTGATTCGGAGCAACCCAATCCGTGGATGACCGAGACAGAGGCTCAGGATATGCTAATGGATGCTGATGCTATAATGAAAGAAGCGGCTGATAATAATCCTATTGCCGATCTTGAAGGTAAAGTGGAAGAAGATGCTTACAGCATTGATGTTGGAGAGAGTAAGGGGATTCCCTTTGATCTCAGGAGGGCTGTTGTCTATTCCGAAATACTGGGAAGAAGGACTTTTTGAAAGTTGTTTATGTTATATTCTTGTTTTACCGGTAATTCCCCTTGATTCTTTAATTGATTAAATTCAGATTTTAATTATTAAGCAGCACAAGATCCGATCCTGAACGGTTTGATATTCCAAGCATTGTGGATTGAGTTATTAAAAATATATATATTTGCCCGGGGAAGAGTTCCGGGTATGCGGAATTCTTTTTTATTTTAAATATAAAGACAAAAGATCATGAGTAAAGTTTCTTATTTGACTCAAGAAGGTTTACAGAAGCTGAAGGCTGAACTTGAAAACCTGAGAGGCGTAGAACGCCCTGCCATTTCAAAACAGATTGCAGAAGCAAGAGAGAAAGGAGACCTTTCAGAGAATGCAGAATATGAAGCTGCCAAAGAGGCACAGGCAATGCTTGAGATGAAGATTTCCAGATTGGAAGACTCTCTAGCGAATTCCCGGATATTGGATGAATCCTTGATAGATACCAGCCGGGTCCAGATTCTGAATAAGGTTAAGATCAGAAACAGGGATAATAATACCGTGATGGAATATTTTATAGTTTCGGAAACAGAGGCAGATCTCAAGGCCGGGAAAATATCAGTAAATACACCAATTGCTAAGGGCCTGCTTGGTAAAAAAGTAGGTGATGAGGTTGAGATCATGGTCCCCTCCGGATCCATAAATCTTGAGATAATTGAAATTTCCAGGTAATTATTTAAGCACTTTGCTATGTCAGGAATATTCAGTAAAATTTTAAGAGGAGAAATACCATCCCACAAAATTGCAGAGGATGACAATTATTTTGCCTTCCTTGATATTAATCCGCTGGCAAAAGGTCATACCCTGGTGATTCCCAGGAAAGAGATAGACTATATCTTTGATCTTGAAGATAGTCTGTTGGCCGGAATGCTTGTTTTTTCCAAACGGATAGCAACGGCGATTGAAAAAGTTGTTCCATGCAAACGTATTGGTATCGCTGTACTGGGACTTGAGGTTCCTCATGCCCATATTCACCTTATCCCTATAAACCGGATTGATGATATAAATTTTGCCCGTCCCAAACTTCAGTTAACCAACGAGGAGATGGCTGATATTGCAACGAAGATCCGGCAGGAATTGAAGTAATTTATTCAATGTCCATACCGGATCTTGATCAGAATTCCATAGTTATCTGTAACTTCGGATGATTCAGAAAATGGTGCTGGCTATTCTTGTTTCGCCTTCCCTGCACGACCAATCACAAAGGAAATAACTATCAGGATCCCAGCCATAATTGCAGCAACAGATAAACTCTGCTGAACGGTGGAATCAACTGTCAGATTACCTATCATATTGGGTACAAAGGTTCCTCCCAGCAAACCAATGGAAAACATAATCCCGAAGATGCTTCCATAAAGGCTTGGGTCAAATTTGGAGAAGGTTACACCAACAATGGTTGGAAATATGGGTGCAAATGCCAGACCGGCAAGAATTACAGCAAAAATGCCTAATAGGGGACTGGTTGCCACCATCATCAGCACAATTGCCAGTAAAGATATAATTGACATCAGAATCAAAATCTTTGGCCCTATGGCAGTTAAATTTTTAATGGCAGAGGTCAGAAACCTTCCAACCATCATTGCTACTCCAAACAAGCTCAGTACTACCCCTGTGCTTAATGCGGAACTTGCTCCGGCACCGGCACCGTAGAGCTCTTCCATCAGCATTCTTATCCAGGTTGCCATTGATACTTCAAGCGATATATAACAAAACAGTGCAAGTGCAGCAATTATAACTGCCGGTTTTGCGAGGACCTTAAAAGCCATTGAAAATTTAAAACCAATTGATACTTTAGGGAAACTGACCGTGAGTGTTATCAGCAGAAAAACTATCATAAGTATGCTGATTATGATAAGGGCGTTGTTATATCCCAGATTCAGCGTATTAAGCATAAGCACAATAAGCAAGGGGGTTAATACATACCCCAGGGCGAAAAATGCATTACCAAAATTACTGGCACGAGCCGGATCTTTCCCTTTGAAAAGAACAACCGGTAATAGTGTATTGCCGACCGTATTAAGGGACATGGCACCTACCCCCATCAGGATACAGGCAAATAATGCCAGGGAGAAAGATGTTGCAAGTGCAAGCAGCAGCATGCTGAGGCTTGTAATGATAAAACCGAGGATGGCAACCGGTTTATAACCGACCTTATCTACAATAGGGCCAACAAACAGCTGGACTATACAGCTTGTAAGGAATAACCCTAAAACCAGGTTCCCAAACTGGCCAGAATCAATACCCATTTCAGCAATTAATTCGACTGATATGGATCCAAGGATAATAAAACAAATTGCAAGGGACAAAACAGCCATCAGCGCAACAGCTGCGGCTCTGTTCAGATTAAATTTCTCAGTCATCGGTAATGAATTTTTTAGTTAAAAAATATGAAAAGCAAGTAACGTAATTTATGTGATATATCCAAAAAAACCTGCCTGTCAATTGACAGGCAGGTTTTTTTGTAGCGGGGGCAGGACTCGAACCTGCGACCTTTGGGTTATGAGCCCAACGAGCTACCACTGCTCCACCCCGCAATATTGCTTGCAAAAGTAATGTAAGTTTGGACAAACACAAAATTTTTTTTTTACCATCTTGAAAAACCAACACTTATATGAAGAAATAATCTGGCCTGAATAGGTGTTAGCTTTATCTAATTGGCAGAGTTCTTCTTATTTCAGAAATTGACCCGATGAGCAGAGGTATACAATTAATCTTATTATCTTTGCAATATAAAATCAGCATTCTAATATGACTAATAAGATTAATTTTCTTAAGCGTTTAAAGTATAAGTACCGGCTGGTTATATTGAATGATTATTCGTTTGAAGAAGTTGTATCCATCCGTCTTACCAAATTGAATGTTTTTTCGATTGTCGGATCATCAATAATACTTCTGATAGCACTGGTTATTATCTTAATTGCTTTTACTCCAATTCGGGAATATATACCAGGTTATCCGGATGGCAGTACACGTCGTGACCTGATTGTGAATGCTATTTTGCTGGATTCTCTTGAGAACGAGATAAGGATCAGGGAGCAGTTTATGGAAAACCTGAGAGACATTATTTCAGGTCGTGAGCCCAGAATATTTGAATATAGTCCCGACACCAATATGACTATTGACAGAATCACTTTTACCAGATCGCAGCAGGATTCTTTACTGCGGGCTCAGATTGAAGGGGAAGATCAATTTAATATTCAGCCCCCGCAGGAGATGGTTCTAGCAGGAAGACCTACCACCTCACATTTTCTCCCTCCAACAAAAGGGCTTATTATTAACCGTTTTAACCCTGAGCAAAATCATTTCGGTGTCGATATGGTAACTGATATCGACCAGCCTGTTCTTGCTGTAAAGGAAGGGACCGTAATTTTTGCCAACTGGACACTCGAAACAGGCTATGTAATCCAGATTCAGCATAATAATAATTTTCTCTCATTATACAAGCATAATGCCCAACTACTTAAAAGTGTAGGAGAATTTGTAAATGCAGGCGAGGCAATCGCAATTGTTGGTAATTCAGGTGAACTTACTACAGGGCCGCATTTGCACTTTGAACTTTGGCAGAATGGCTCACCATTAAACCCCGAGAGTCATATACTCTTTTAGCCGGATAAAATCCCAAATTTATTAATCCTATTGTCTTTTCCAGATCTCAAGCATATAATATGAAGAAAATTGCAATACTGGGTTCAACGGGGTCTGTCGGTACTCAGGCACTCGAAGTTATCAGTACCTTCAAGGACTCTTTTGAAGTGGAGGTGCTTACGGCTTATAATAATGTTCAGTTATTGATTGAGCAGGCAGAGATTTTTCAACCAAATGCAGTTGTCATTGCAAATGAAGACAAGTTCAACATATTATCGGAAGCGCTTAAAAAAACACCGGTAAAGGTTTACGCCGGCGCTGATGCACTTGAACAAATTGTCCAAATCGAATCCATTGATATTGTCCTTGCTGCCATGGTTGGTTATTCGGGACTTATACCTGTTATAAATGCTATTAAGGCAGGTAAGATGATTGCCCTGGCCAATAAAGAGACATTGGTTGTGGCAGGAGAAATGATAACCGGATTAGCACGTGAAAGGAATGTATCAATTATACCGGTTGATTCTGAACATTCGGCAATTTTTCAGTGCCTTGTCGGAGAACCTGATGCTGTCGAAAAAATCTATCTTACAGCCTCAGGAGGGCCGTTCAGGGGAAAAACCAGACAATCACTTCAGAAAGTTACAAAATCAGAAGCTCTTCAACATCCTAACTGGGCAATGGGGGCTAAAATAACCATTGATTCTGCTACCCTTATGAACAAAGGACTTGAAGCTATAGAGGCACACTGGTTGTTTAATCTGCATCCTGATCAGATTGAAGTTGTAATACATCCCCAGTCGGTTTTGCATTCCATGGTGCAATTCACTGATGGCTCAATTAAGGCGCAGATGGGTCTGCCAGACATGAAGCTTCCTATATTATATGCTCTTACCTATCCGGACAGAATAAAATCAGATTTTACCCGTTTCAGTTTTACCGATTACCCGGAACTGAATTTTGAAGCACCTGATACAGATAGTTTCCCTAACCTTTTTCTTGCATATCAGGCAATGAAGGCCGGAGGCATAATGCCTTGTGTCATGAATGCCTCAAATGAGATTGCCGTCGAGGCCTTCCTAAATGACAGGATAGGTTTCTATGATATCTCATTAGTAATTGAGAAAACAATGGAGAAAATTTTAAATGTCCGGCATCCGGGATTGGCTGATTATCAAAATGCAGATAAGGAGGCAAGATCTTTTGCTGAAAGTCTTATCCGGTTCTGAACAATAAATTGTTATGTTTGTTTCAACCTGAAAAATAATTGGAATGGAAATACTTGTCAAAGCGGCGCAATTTTTTTTAAGTCTCTCAATACTCATTATATTGCACGAATTGGGGCATTATTTGTTTGCCCGGCTTTTCAATACCAGGGTTGAGAAATTCTATCTCTTTTTTAATCCGTGGTTTACCCTGTTCAAAATGAAAAAGGGGGAAACTGAGTTTGGCCTCGGATGGCTGCCGCTTGGCGGCTATGTAAAGATTTCGGGGATGATTGATGAATCGATGGACAAGGACCAAATGAGTCAGGAACCCAAGCCCTGGGAATTCCGCTCCAAACCTGCCTGGCAACGATTGTTGATAATGCTTGGCGGAGTAATGGTGAATTTTTTACTTGCGCTGGTAATATACGTTTCTATGCTGTATGCATGGGGCGAAAGATATCTTCCATCTGAAAACCTGACCTATGGTATACATGCCGATTCTCTTGCCCGTGAAATTGGGCTTAAGCACGGAGATCATATAGTCTCGCTTGATAACAGAAGTGTAGAACAGTTTTTCCAGATCGTTCCTACTATTGTCCTTGACAAGGTCAAGACCATACAGGTTAAAAGGAACAGTGAACTTGTCGATGTTTCTTTACCTGATGATATAATTCCCCGGCTCCTTGACGGAACCCCTTTTATCGACATGAGAATACCGTTTATTGTACAGGGCTTTCCTTCTGATTCCAGGGCAAAAGAGGCAGGAATAAAGGAAGGTGACAGGATTATTGCCCTTAATGACAATGAATTGCCTTTTTTTATGGAGTTTCGGGAGCAGATAATGACCCACGGGAACCAGGAGGTAATTGTAACAGTTAAACGGGATGGAGAGCTTCTGGATATTCCCGTTGCAGTGCCTGAAGAAGGCCTGATAGGTGTAATACCCGTCGGCGAGCTGAATAAATTTTTTGATCTTAAAACAATCGAATATTCTTTCTTTGAGGCCATACCTGCAGGAATATCCAGGGGAATTGAAACATTCAGCAGCTATCTCAAACAGCTCCGGATGATCTTTTCACCCCAAACAGGAGCCTACCGGTCTCTTGGGGGATTTATAACAATAGGCAGTATTTTCCCCGGAGCGTGGGACTGGCAGATTTTCTGGAATATGACCGCATTCTTATCTATTGTGCTGGCAATAATGAATGTTTTGCCTATTCCTGCTCTTGATGGCGGGCATGTTATGTTTCTTGTTTATGAAATGGTTTCAGGCAGAAAGCCTGGTGACAAGTTCATGGAATATGCACAGCTGACCGGTATGCTGATACTGTTGACGCTTATATTATATGCCAATGCTAATGATATTATAAGGATTTTCCGGTAATGATTATTAACCATTATCGTTATAATTCATATATTTATTAGTACATTTGTGAATACATTTAATTGAAAAGATATGACAGGTCTATTTGTTTTGGGAGCTATGATTGGCCCGTGGCAGATCGTTCTCATAGTTGTTATTATTCTCCTTCTTTTTGGGGGAAAGAAAATTCCGGATTTAATGCGTGGTCTTGGTGAAGGCATAAAAGAATTCAAAAAGGCGACCAACGATAAGGATGATAGCAAAGAGAATGAAAAACCCATTGAGGAAAAGAGTAAATGATGCCTCCTTTACCCATCAAGTATTTTTTTGATCACTCTTTGCATCGGTATCACATGTTACATCCATGCTAATTCGCTTAATTAGTTTTTGGGTTATTCTGCTATTTCCGGTTAACAGACAGGTGGCCGGAATGTATCAAAACTCTTCCCCCGATCTTATAATAGAATACCGTCTGGCAGAACTCAACATATCCACACCGGTTTCACTGGATTATAATGAGCATGTAAAAATGTTCATCGATTTATTTTCCGGAGAGAGACACAAATCTATGAGCCGGATAATCGGGTTAAGCGAATTATATTTTCCCATTATTGAGGAGATACTTGATCGTAATAACCTGCCTCTTGAGATAAAGTATATTTCCGTTATCGAATCAGCCCTTGATCCTTTTGCTGTTTCCAGTTCTGGTGCTGTCGGGTTATGGCAGTTCCTTCTGCATACGGCAAGGATGCTTGATCTTGAAGTCAATTCTTACATAGATCAGCGGAGAGATATATATAAATCAACTGAAGCGGCTGCCAGGTACATGTCATACCTCTATGAAAAGTTCGGGGACTGGCATTTGGTGTTTGCAGCGTATAACAGTGGTCCGGGGGTTGTAAGAAATGCGATTGAACGTTCAGGAGGAAACAGAAATTACTGGGAAATCAGGAGACTCCTGCCGGAGCAGTCACAAAGGTTTGTCCCTGCATTTATTGCAATTAATTACATGATGAGATATTACGGGGATTATGATATTGAACCTGTCACTCCTGAATTCAGCTTTAAGAATACAGACACATTACATATTTCCAGACCTCTCGGGTTTAAACAGATTGAAGCTGAGTTAAATATTCCTGTTGAGACTCTTCGTTTTCTCAACCCTGTCTATCGGCGTGATTATGTACCTACCTCCGGTTTGTCAAACACCCTTGTTTTACCTTCTGAATATATCATTCCATTTATTAATAATTATGAAAGGGTTTTTATTCATGGTCTGATTCAACCTTTCTATTCCACGGCAGATAAGAATATTGATGATGAACTTATCAAAATCACCCACAGGGTGAGGCCAGGGGAATTCATTCACAAAATAGCTATGGTGTATGGCACAGTTTCCGGAAGGATAATGGAATGGAATAATCTTTATGATGATCGTATTCATGCCGGACAGGAGCTTATAATATGGGTCTCACCCGGAATATTGCAGCAACTCGATGATAGTTTGCCCTTCTCTGTTGATGGCCATTAAGATAATGCCCAATAATCCGGGAAACAGTCAATACCAGTATTAATTTTTTACCGTTATTAAATAGGCATCTTAAAACGGAATTGCATATGGATAATAAATTAACAACCAGAAGACATTTTATTCTCATGCTTATTGCAGTTTTAACCATAATGGTTTCATGCGGAGAAAGGAGCCCCATGTTACCGAATGTTACAGGAACAGCCGGGCAGGTAGTTGTTGTTATGAACGCACCACTCTGGGAAGCAGAACCTGGAAGAACACTTGGAGGAATACTGGCATCAGAGCATCCCGGGTTGATGCAGTATGAACCGATGTTTGATATTGTGAGAATAGGGCATGCGGCTTTTACAAATATCTTTAAAACTCACCGTAATCTTGTAATAATAAATGTTTCACCTCATTATGAAGATACACGTATGAGCATTAGAAATAATGTATGGGCTAAGCCTCAGACACTTCTTGAGATTAACTCTTCAGATTCTGAGTCACTCCACCGGTTTATCGAAGCACAGGGAGACAGGATTCTTGATGAACTTGTACAGGCTGAGAGAAACAGGATACTGAATTATAACAGGGAGTCTGAATTGACCCATATAAGGCGACACCTGGGTGAGAGGTTTAACATGTCTCTAATAGTTCCGAGGGGATACAATATTATAATTGATACAACTGATTTCATTTGGATAAGGCATGATCCAAGGAGGGTTACAAGAGATATCATTCAGGGATTATTTATTTATAAATACGACTATACTGATCCGGAGACATTTTCACCTGAATTTCTTGTCAATAAACGTGACTATTTTCTGAGAAGGTATATTGAAGGCCCGTCTGAAAATTCCTGGATGGCAACCGAAACACTTATTTTTCCTGATTTTATGGCATTTATGGATAATGATCGGTATGTAGCCAGACTTAAGGGATTATGGAAGGTGGAGAATGACTTCATGGGGGGGCCCTTTGTAAGTCATACTACACTCGATGAAAACCGTAACAAGGTTATTACGGTTGAAGGTTTTGTCTATGCACCCGCAGACAAGAAACGAAATCTGCTTCGCCAGGTAGAGGCTATTCTTCATACCCTGGAAATACATGAATAAATAATTAACTGAAATGTCATTACCTGGATTCAGTAAATCTGAAATAGATGACCTGCGTAATCAGAAAGAAATAATCAGACTGACTGCTGAGCAGGTGATAAAGGATTTTGCTCTTTTTGGTTTGAAAATACGGTTTTCAGGAAATGTGAATGATGCCTATGATGAACTTTTTGAGCAACTTAATTCATGTCTGATTGATCTTTTGAATTCTGACTACCGGAGGCTGCTGTCATTGCTTTATCATATTGATATTAGTGAGAAAGAGATGAGTAAAAAGCTTAAGTCATTTCCAGGGGACCCCTCAGAGATTATCACTGAGATGATTCTGGAAAGGGAGTTTAAGAAAGTGTTAATTAGAAAGTTTTACCGGAGATCAGAGTAAAATAGATATCTTTGTAGCTTTGAAATAAAAAACAATTGATTTATAAGGTTTCAAGGCAGCTAATTTAATTTTTTTCAGTGCAGCATACCAGAAATTTTTGCATCATAGCTCACATAGATCATGGAAAGAGCACGCTGGCCGACAGGCTTCTGGAGATAACAAACACTGTATCTGCCCGTGATGCCCGCGAACAGGTGCTTGACAGCATGGACCTGGAACGGGAAAGGGGTATTACAATCAAGTCCCATGCCATTCAGATGGATTATCTGCATAATGGAGTGACATATAAACTTAATCTGATAGATACTCCGGGGCATGTCGATTTTTCCTACGAGGTGTCAAGATCAATTGCCTCCTGTGAGGGAGCATTGCTGATAGTAGACGCAACACAGGGAATACAGGCCCAGACAATTTCGAATCTTTATCTGGCTCTTGAGCATGACCTTGAGATCATTCCTGTCCTGAACAAAATGGATCTTGATGCCGCTATGCCCGATGAGGTTAAAGATCAGATAATCGATCTTATTGGTTGTGACCCGGAAGACATTATAGAAGCAAGCGGCAAGACCGGCTTAGGTGTTGATAAAATTCTGGAAGCAATACTCATGCGTATACCCGCTCCCGAAGGGGACCCTGATGCACCACTTCAGGCACTTATTTTTGATTCGGTTTTTAATCCCTTTCGGGGAATAATTGCCTTGATACGTGTAATTAACGGCCGTATAAAAACCAACGATTGGGTTAAGTTTGTTGCTACAGGGAAAGAATACCAGGCCGATGAAATTGGTGTTCTTAAACTGGCTCAAAATCCCAGGGAAGTATTGAGTGCAGGAGATGTAGGGTATATTATTTCCGGAATAAAAACATCAAGGGAAGTTAAGGTAGGTGATACCATAACCCATGTCGACAGGCCCTGCAGTAATGCAATTGCCGGGTTTGAAAATGTCAAGCCAATGGTTTTTGCCGGAATATACCCTATTGATCCTGATGATTATGAGGAATTGAGAACTTCCATTGAGAAGTTGCAGCTGAATGATGCTTCCCTTACTTTTGAGCCGGAATCATCAGTTGCACTGGGTTTTGGTTTTCGTTGCGGGTTTCTGGGATTGCTGCATCTGGAGATAGTGCAGGAGAGACTGGACAGGGAGTTCGATATGGGTGTCATTTCAACCGTTCCAAATGTATCCTATAAAGCCTACACAAAGAAAAATGAGGTTGTCGAGGTACATAATCCATTTGATATGCCGGGTCCAAATCTACTTGATCATATTGAAGAACCTTACATAACCGGCCAGATCATATCTAAATCGGAGTATGTGGGACCGGTTATGAATCTCTGTATTGGTAAACGCGGTGTTTTGAAGAATCAGCATTACCTTACTAGTGACAGGGTTGAGCTTACCTTTGAGATGCCGCTTGGCGAGATAGTCTTTGATTTTTATGATAAACTGAAAAGCATCTCCAAGGGATATGCATCATTCGACTATCACATTTCCGGTTACAGGCCTTCGAACCTTGTCAGGCTCGACATCCTCCTTAACGGGGAATCGGTTGATGCACTGTCTAGCCTTTCGCACAGGGATAATGCATATGAATTCGGGAAAAAAATGTGCACCAAGCTAAAAGAGCTCATTCCCAGACAACAGTTTGATATTGCCATTCAGGCCGCCATCGGTGCCAAGATTATTGCCCGGGAAACCGTCAAGGCACTCCGCAAGGATGTTACCGCAAAGTGTTATGGCGGCGATATTACCAGAAAGAGGAAGTTACTTGAGAAACAGAAAAAAGGGAAGAAACGGATGCGGCAGGTCGGAAATGTGGAAGTCCCGCAACAGGCGTTTCTTGCCGTATTGAAGCTGGATTCGTGATTTTTCATCAACCGTTACCAGAAGATCATGATTAATCTATAAGGCTGATAAGATAATTGATTTATATTTATCAACTTTAACACCGGTATTATTGCTTCAAACATTATCAATAGTGCTATTGATAATGTATTGAAATGATTATGAAACCTCAAATTAATGCTTATGAAAAATTTTACAGCTTTTTTCTTTTTAGTGTTCCTTGCTTCCTGTAATTTACTGGCACAGGCTGACCGGGTTGTCGGTTTCTGGCTTAATGAGGATGGCAATGCACAAATTGAGATTTACAGAGTTGCGGGCAACCAGTATAACGGTAAGATCGTCTGGCTTGAAGAACCTCTTGAAGACGATGGCACGCCAAAAGTTGATAATGAAAACCCTGATCGGTCTCTCAGGAACCGTCCGCTAATGGGACTTGAAATACTGAGCGGCTTTACATACAATGCTTCCAAACAGGAGTGGGAAAAGGGTCGTATATATGATCCCGATAACGGAAGGACTTATGACTGTTACATGTCGCTTGACGGGTACAATACTCTTAAAATAAGGGGATTTGTACTTGGGATGCGCTGGCTTGGCAGGTCGACTGAATGGAAGCGTGAAAGAGCCCTCCGGGAATGAGTGATTCAGTATTTCAGAATCATTGCGATCCTGTTGTATTTTCTCAGCGAACCGTTCTCAGCGAAAATAACCCTGCCTCCTGTTGAGACCACCTGCTCTGCAATTTCATCAACAAGGTCGTCGGTAGAACCCGATGCCCCCCTGTCATTTATCAGGGTAAGGGAGTTTCCGTTGCTGCTTATTTTGACTGCCTGCTGGAAATCTTCCTCAACAACCAGTAATTCCCCCCTGTTCTGTCTGGATAGATTCCATACTTCTTCAATTCCGGTTACCAGCTTTTCCCTGCCAATAGCCTCATCAAGTTTTTTGATCACCTGCCTTCTTTTCAGGGCCATATTATTTTTTACTTCGGGCCATATTATCGCAGCAAGTTCGTGAGGTGATGCATTGTCATAATTTCCTTCAATGGTTAACATAATCCTGTCTGTCAATGCCGATACTTCCCTGTAAAGGGCGATATTCTTCTCCACGCCGGCGATTACCATTTTCATTGGGTGCTGGTTTTGAATCTGCACGATTGATTTGTCAACCATATTGAAAAATTCCCTGAGTCTGGACTCTTTCCAGGAGGTTGACTCTTCCAGGTTTGTCCCCCGCGGAAAGGGATTTGCAAAAGGGAATCCCCCTTCAGTAATTTCGGAGAATTTGTCTCTGTGCGCTTCGAAAAGCCTCACAAAACCGGCACTTACCGAAAGGGTGTAATAGTTGATTCCCCTGTTTATAGCTCTTATAAGGTCGCGCGTGGCAAAGTTCTCATCAATTATTACCCTCTCCCTGACGGGGAAAGGCAGGCGAACCACTTTGTCAAAATTGTTGTTCACAAAAATTGCCAGTCCCTCAAGATTATGTCTGATATCTATAGATTTAACCGTTTTGTTTAGCTTTTCAATCAACTTTCTGATCTCTCTCTTTTTAAATTCAGCCAGTAACCTTCGCTCGGCTTCTCTGAGCAGTTTTTTAAGAATTTTTGCATCCTGGTTGTTGTCGGGAGCTGTCTTATGAGTAGTCAGCAGGATTGAGACATTCGGATAATCAGACTGGTTCCTGATAATCTTAAACAAACCTCTCTCCATGGTTTTCTTTTTTAGTTATGCAACTGAATATCATCCTGTATAGCCTGTATTTCCAAAAAAAACGAACCATTTCGCAGAGGCAAAATGGACAGGTGGCATGGGTTAAGAAAATCAAACATAAAAATATGGAAATTATTTAAGAGGGTCAAATGAACGTTAAATTTTTTCTGAGTAAAGTTAATACACATTACGCCCATATTGTCATTTTTTTATACTTTCATGCTGCAATAGATAGATCATGAGTATCAGAATTGCCAGTTTGCAAAATCCAAAAATCAAATTTGCCGTTTCCCTGCAGAAAGCCTCTGTGCGGAAAAAGGAAGGGTTGTTTCTGATAGAAGGCATCAGGGAGATAAGGCTTGCCATGATGGCAGGTTACCAGTTTCAAACACTCTTTATCTGTCCGGCAATTATTGAAAAGGGAACTGCCGGCGCTCCCACCGGCGACCATGAAATCTATTCCGGAGCAAAGGATGTAATTGATATCCTGAAAGGGCAGGTACAGATATTTGAAACCAGCAGGGACGTTTTCAGAAAACTTGCATACCGTGAGGGATCGGACGGACTGCTGGCTGTAGCCAGGCAAAAAAGCATTTCTTTCAGAGATCTGAAACTGGGTGACAATCCTCTTGTAATGGTTACCGAATCAGTTGAAAAGCCCGGAAA
Organism: Bacteroidales bacterium; assembly: GCA_007134675.1. Lineage (GTDB taxonomy): Bacteria > Bacteroidota > Bacteroidia > Bacteroidales > PUMT01 > PXAP01. Next base: position 768 of record SLKJ01000116.1, on the reverse strand, counting down.
CCTTGGAGCAATACTCCGCACTGCTGATGCCGCCGGAGTTGATGCACTGCTTATGTGCGATATCGGCACCGATATATTCAATCCCAATGTTGTCAGGTCCAGCCTGGGAACGCTGTTTACCGTCCAGATTGTCTGTTGTTCCTCGAAAGAGGCCATCAGTTGGCTTAAGGATATGAATATAAAAATATACACAACTGCCCTTACTGCTTCCAGACCTTATCACCTTATCGACTACAGAGGCCCTTCAGCTATCGTTGCCGGTGCTGAAGCAACAGGTGTTTCATCCATATGGGAGGATTATTCCGATGCTAATATAGTAATCCCCATGTTCGGAAAGGTAGATTCATTGAATGTCTCAGCTGCTGCATCAGTAATAATTTACGAAGCGCTCAGGCAGCGCGAAGTTACATGATATTGAAGCGCTGGAAATCATTGTTTCACGACTCAATAACCTGACATAAAAATTCAGATCAACTAAGAATCCTGAGATAGGCTATTTCAGAATAGAAGCATGACTGGTTACACCAGGGTCAGATTAACCGGTTCTGATTGTACCTAATTGAGCTTTATTTTATAAATTTGCAGACATTTTGGATTCAGCTTCTATTGGCTCAGTTCATCTGAATATCGCGGGAGACAGGGGATCCAGGTAAAACAGAGACGGGGTGTGGCGCAGTTGGCAGCGCGCGTCGTTCGGGACGACGAGGTCGGAAGTTCGAGTCTTCTCACCCCGACATGACAGGACATCTTCCATTTTCTGGTCGGTGT
>SLKJ01000057.1 GCA_007134675.1 Bacteroidales bacterium | reverse complement strand
GCTGAAGTTCAGCATTTTCAGGCTGTATCCCCATATCCTCAATCTTTTTTCTCACCTTGCCAAAATCTTCCATGGATGTGGTGATATAGTAAACACTTTCATTTACCTCAATATCTTCAGCACCCGCATCAATAACCTCAAGTTCAAAAGATTCGGTATCCGCAACTATTTCTGAGGGGACAGTAATAATTCCTTTGCGGTCAAAAAGGAAAGTAACCGATCCATGGGTCCCAAGGCTTCCTCCCCGTTTATTAAAAATAGACTTTATGCTCCCCACAGTACGCAGATGATTGTCGGTGAGGCATTCAATAAAAATAGCCACTCCGTTTGGAGCATAACCCTCAAAAGTCAGTTCCTGCAGATTCGACGGGTCTTTGTCCGCCTTGTTTATGGCCCTTTCAATATTGTCCTTGGGCATATTAACACCCTTGGCATTGTCTATTGCAAGCCTGAGCCGCGGATTGGCTTCCGGATCAGGCCCTCCTTCGCGCACCGACACTTCTATTTCCTTTACAATACGCGAGAATATCTTACTGCGCTTGGCATCAGCTGCTCCTTTCTTCCTTTTTATCGTCGACCATTTACTGTGTCCTGACATATTGTTATATGTTTTTTGCAAATATATGTTATTATTATTAATGTAACTTTGCAGATAATCAGATATCATTATAATGTCTTTGAACAACAAACATATCATGCCCCGCTCAACGATAAAAGAATCTGGTAATAAGGAATCCCGCAAGATCTACATAGAAACATACGGGTGTCAGATGAATGTAAGCGACTCAGAAGTTGTCATTTCCATAATGCAGGAAAATAATACAGCCTTTACCCCGGAAATAGAGGAGGCGGACATCATACTTATCAACACCTGCTCCATAAGGGAAAATGCTGAACAGCGGGTTTGGGGCAGGCTGGATGTTTTCAGACAGATAAAAAAAAGAAAGCCGGAATTGCTGGTCGGAGTTATCGGGTGCATGGCCGAAAGGCTCAAGGAGAAACTGCTTGAGAAGGAACAGCTGGTGGATCTGGTAATCGGTCCCGATGCCTACAGGGAGTTGCCTTCGCTTATTGAAGAAGCGGGGACCGGCCAGAAAGCCATAAATGTACTCCTGAGCAGGGAAGAAACCTATGCTGATATCAGTCCCGTAAGAACTGGTAAAAACCATGTATCGGCCTTTATATCAATCATGAGGGGGTGCAACAACTATTGCTCTTATTGTGTTGTGCCATATACACGTGGTGAGGAGCGCAGCAGGAATCCCCTATCAATTCTGAATGAGACAGCTGATCTGGCCGAAAAGGGGTACAGGGAGGTCACCCTTCTCGGACAAAATGTTAATTCATACAGATGGGAAAGCAAAGGAAAGGCTGAAGCACTCAATTTTGCAAATCTGATCGAAAAGGTTGCCACCATGTTCTCCGGGATGAGAATACGGTTCTCAACATCACACCCCAGGGATATCAGTGATGAGTTGCTCTATACCATAGCCGGACACCCGAACATCTGCAGGCATATACATCTGCCCGTCCAGTCAGGCAGCAGCAGGATCTTAAAACTGATGAACAGGGGATACAGCAGGGAGCAATACCTCGAAAGAACAGACGCCATAAGAAGGATAATTCCTCAGTGTGCATTATCAACAGATATTATCGCAGGATTCTGCTCCGAGACTGAACAGGATCACCGGCAGACACTAAGTCTTATTGAAGAAGTTGGTTATGATTTTGCCTACATGTTCAAATACAGCGAAAGACCCGGTACCGATGCTGCCAGAAAGCTGAAGGATGATGTTCCTGAGGAGACCAAGACAAGGAGGCTCAATGAAATAATATCGCTGCAGGGAAAAATATCTGCAAGAAGCAAGGAGGCTGATCTGGGAAGGACCTATGAAGTTCTTGTTGAAGGCACATCAAAGAAATCGGATATTGAACTGTTTGGACGCACATCGCAGAATAAGGTGGTTGTGTTTCCGGCAGATGGCTTTAAGCCCGGAGATTTTGTAAATGTGCTCATTACCAGGTTCACACCGGCAACACTTATTGGTACTGCCTGTTCAGAATAGTGATATAGGGCACGCGCAGTACAATTGATGCACCAGCATGCCCTTTATCTATTCATAAAACTGGTACCTGAATTATTTTTTGCATCTAAAAAGCTAAACCGACTGTGAAACCGAACCTCACACCAAATCCATCAAAAAATCCAATATCGAAATCATCCTGCTCTCCGTCTGTAACCTTTAAATTACCGGAAAAGTATGAGGGACCGATAAAACCTTCCAGACTTATGGTATTCTTTAAAAGTGTCTGTGCACCTATCAGCAATCCACCGCCAAGACCTGAATATGTAGCTTTACCGGGGTCCCCTTCAGCAGAAAGGCTGAAATTCTGGTAACGCAGATAGGGCGCAACATATACGCCGGAAGGAGCAGTCCTTCTCTCAGAAAGATAATACCTGAACTCAGGAGTAATACCCACTCCCCTGAACCTGGTATCAGAAATTGATGCTCCGGTATAAAAAAAGCCCATCTGGAAGCTCATGTCCTCATTCAGCGCCCTTTCATAGAAAAATGACCCGGTGCGAACGAGCGGGCTGAACAGGTTGGCTTTTATAATATTTTGGCTTACAGGCTCATCAGCTTTTACCGAAAGACTTATAAACAGTGCGGCAACAATAAGAACCAGACTCTTGCAGTTTTTTTTCATTTCTTTTAATTTTATTAATTTAGGAATTATATTATCATAAGACTGATACGTAAATAAAAAAAAAAGGATGCATTTTTGCAATTAATAAGCAAAGAATAAAAATTAAAATTACCTCCACCTACCTAGACTTTGCTGACATTAACACTTAGTTTCAGCTCCCTTAACTGTTCCGGATCAAGCGGTGATGGTGAATCTATCATAAGGTCCCTTCCCGAATTGTTTTTCGGGAAGGCAATTACATCGCGTATGGACTGGCAACCGGCAAAGACTGCAACCCAGCGGTCAAACCCGAATGCAACTCCTGCATGTGGAGGAGCGCCATACCGGAAAGCCTCCATAAGGAATCCGAACTGTTGTTCAGCCTGTTCATCAGTAAATCCAAGTTTTTCGAACATTTTTCCCTGAAGGTTTTTATCATGGATACGGACCGAACCTCCCCCGATTTCAACTCCGTTTATGACAAGGTCATATGCATTGGCACACACGGCATCCGGATCGGTATCAAGCAGAGGGATATCTTCTGGCCTGGGGGAGGTAAAAGGGTGATGTTTTGCATAAAACCTGCCGGTGCCCTCATCCCATTCGAACAGCGGAAAATCAATAACCCACAACGGTGCAAAATCTTCGTCATTAAAAAGTTTAAGCTGCCGTCCCAGTTCGAGCCTCAGTTCCGATAATGCCTCCTGCGTCGGAATTCTTTCTCCCGAAAGGATGAGAATCAGGTCTCCCGGCCGGGCACCTGCTACCTGGATCCATTTACGCAGGGTTGGTTCATCATAGAATTTATCAACAGATGATTTTATGGTTTCATCCTGATTATACTTAAGATAAACCATCCCCCCGGCGCCAATCTGCGGCCTTTTTACAAATTCAGTAAGCTGATCTATCTGCTTACGGGTAAAAGCGGCGCAATTCTCCGCACAGATACCACCTACAAATTCTGAATTTTCAAATACAGTAAAACCCCTCCCACGGGTATGATCAGTTATCTCGCTGATCTCCATTCCAAACCGGATGTCAGGCTTGTCAGTGCCATACCTGTTCATTGCATCCTTAAAGGTGATCCTTGGGAAGGGCCCGTTAAAACTTATGTTTTTAATTTTCAGAAAAAGATGCTTGGCAAGACCTTCAAAAGTATTGAGCACATCCTCCTGTCCTGCAAAAGCCATCTCACAGTCCACCTGAGTAAACTCAGGCTGCCGGTCGGCTCTCAGGTCCTCGTCCCTGAAGCATTTTACAATCTGGAAATATTTGTCATAACCGGCCACCATCAGCAGCTGCTTGAATATCTGGGGGGACTGGGGCAATGCGTAAAACTCTCCCGGGTTCATCCTTGATGGCACAACAAAATCCCTGGCTCCTTCAGGGGTTGACTTTATCATATCAGGTGTTTCAATCTCAATAAAATCCAGATTATCCAGATATTTTCTTATTTCAACAGCCATCCTGTGCCGCAGTTCCAGGTTATTTTTCATCACGTTACGCCGGAGATCCAGGTAGCGGAACTTCATACG
>SLKJ01000044.1 GCA_007134675.1 Bacteroidales bacterium | reverse complement strand
ACGGCCCGGGAAGGATCAGGCTCGAAGATACCGGCATCACCCTTCCTTACACCACGACACCACGCATTGGCATCGACTACGCCTGCGAACCATGGAGATCAAAACCCTGGCGGTTTGTAGCCGAATAAAATGGTTTGCATAATTGAACCGGGGCAAGATAATTATCGTATACGGTGCCAGGCGTGTGGGCAAAACCACTGAATCAGAGCTTTTTTTATCCCCTGCTGCTTTAATACGCTGATTTTTTTTAAATTGCACAAAAAAGGAAGCAACCGTTTTCTAAAACATAACACCAATGACTCCCCCGAAGAAGCAGACTGATAAGCTCATCGCAGAGCTTGAAAAAATCAGGCAAAGTGAAGAGTATCTCCGCAAAGCTCTCAAATCGATCGGAGATGCGGTAATGATCACTGACCGGGATGGCCATATAACACTTATGAACCGGGTTGCAGAACAACTTACCGGCCATGCGTTCAAACAGGCTGAAGGTTGTCCGGTCGGAAAAATATTATATCTGAACGACCCCGCAACAGGTAAAAAGATCACAAACCCGGTAACAAAAGTGCCTGCAACAGGTAAAACTGCAAGATTTGCCAGCAATACAATACTTATTGCAAAAAACGGTTCCGAATATCCGGTCACCGCTTCAGCCTCCCCGATAAAAGACAGGAAAGGCAACATTAACGGAGTAGTCATTGTCTTCAGGGATATCACCGAAAGCTACAAAATGCGTGAAGAGCTGAGTGAAAAGGAGGAATTCACCAAAGCGGTGATGGACAACCTGCCTGTCGGTATAGCTGTCAACTCTGTTTTTCCTGAGGTGGAGGCCCTATATATGAATGACCATTTTCCCCGGATTTACCGCACGACCAGGAAAAAACTTACCAGTCCCGGCAGTTTCTGGGATACGGTTTACGAAGATCCCCGTTTTCGTGAAGTGATCAAAAAGAGGGTGCTCGATGATGTAGCCAGCGGCGATCCTGAACGAATGTTCTGGGAGAATATCCCGATCACCCGCAAAGGGAAAGAGACCACATATATTACTGCCTACAACACCCCTGTCCCCGAAAAAAATCTGTGGATATCGGTGGTTATTGATGTAACAGACAGGAAACGGGCTGAGGACAAACTCCGCGAAAGCGAAGCCCAGTACCGCTCCCTGATTGAAAACTCAAATGATGCCATATATCTTCTCTACGACCGAAAATTCGACGTAATAAACCACAGGTTTGAAGAGATGTTCGGTTATACCCTCGAAGAGGTTAACAGTCCGGGGTTTGATTTCATCAGGCTGGTCGCTCCCGAGAGCAGGCCTCTAATTGAAGAACGCCAGAGAAAAATTGCCGATGGCGACTATGTTGAACCCATGTATGAATTTACCGCTCTTAACAGAGAAGGAAAAAAGATGAATGTTGAAACCTCCGTTTCCTATATCAACTACAAGGACGGAAAAGCAATACAGGGTATAATAAGGGATGTTTCGGAGAGAAAAATAATGATGTCAGAACTGGTAAGGGCAAAGGAAAAAGCGGAGGAGAGTGACAGGCTCAAAACGGCATTCCTTCAAAATATATCGCACGAAATAAGGACACCCTTGAATGCGATCGTCGGATTCTCGCAGTTTCTTGGCAATGCCGGCCTGCCTGCTGACGATCAGAAGCATTATACCGGCATTATTGTCCAGAGCAGCAAACAACTGCTTTCAATTATTACCGATATAATGAGCATGGCCACTGTGGATGCGGGACAGGAAAAGATCAGGGAATCTGAAGTAAATATCAACGACCTCTGCATGCTGGTATATGACCAGTTTGTAGACAAAGCAGATGACAGGAAGGTATCTATTGATTTCACCAGTAAAATATCAGATAAAGATGCTGAAATAATAACCGATGGCACAAAGCTGCAGCAGGTTATCAGCAATCTTGTGGGCAATGCCGTAAAGTATACTCACGAGGGGAGCATTAAATTCGGTTATACCATAAAAAAGAGGCATATCCGGTTTTTTGTTGAAGATACCGGCATAGGAATACCGAAAGAGATGCATCAGGAGATTTTCAAACGATTTCGTCAGGCCGTCACATCAAAATCCAAAGTTTACGGTGGCTCGGGACTGGGCCTTTCTATTGCAAAGGCGTATGTTGAAATAATGGGAGGAAGAATATGGCTTGAATCGGAGCCTGGCATTGGAAGCCGCTTCTTTTTCACCATACCGTTAAAAAGACAGGCTGAAAAAGGGCTGCCCGGGGAGGAGTCAAGAGGGTCTGCAGTAAACTATGACAAAAAGAGAACAATAATGATAGCAGAAGACGAAGACCTGAACTACCTTCTGCTTAGTGAATTTCTGAAAGATATTAACGTTGAAGTCTGCCGTGCAGCTAATGGAGATGAAGCCGTTGACATTTGCAGTTCAGACCGGCAGGTTGACCTGATACTAATGGATATCAAAATGCCTGTAATGGACGGTCATGAGGCAACCAGAAAAATAAGGGAATTCAATTACAAAATCCCGATTATCGCTCAGACGGCTTATATCTCCGGGCAGGATAAGGAATCCGCCTTCGAATCCGGATGCAATGATTTCCTCAGCAAGCCATTTAAGAAGGAGGAGCTGATCATGAAGGTCAACAGCCTTCTGGACAGGAAGGGGTAGATCTCGTGCAGGGGCCTTCCTGAAAGCAAGGATTAGTTCTCATCCAAAGGCCTTTATATTATCAGGCATCCTTTGGTCGCCATCTGCCTGCCATAACCCTTTCACCTGCTCTGCAGACCTGTTATGAAGAATCGCCGGTCTACCATAACATGGATGCCCCCGCTGTGGTCAAACCGGCCTGCAGGTATGTCATAATAGACCTCAAACCTCAGGCCCAGATCAATTCCATTCAGCAGCCGGCGGTTTACGATTATTTTAGATGTTATCATTTCCCTGCGCTCCTCTGCCAGGTCCGGATCGACGGCAGAAACGGACTGAAACAGGGGCTCGCCCCGCGGTGCTATAAACCTGTTTCCTGCCCAGTAACCCGCTCCGGCTTCCAGCCATCTTGTATTGATTACTACGTTGGGATATATTCCCCGGCCATTACCCCACGGGTAAACAGACTCATCTAAAAGATCTCTGAACCCTGCAACATACCCTCTGAATCCCACCGCTTTGAAAAACCGGTGATCAAGGTCCATATCCACATGCACCCCCCCTGCGATATTGACCAGGTTCTGCATCCGTTCCCCGGAAGCATCTATTTGTCCCCCTTTATGGATAGCCAGTATCTGAAGGGGCAGTTCCACGCTTAAGCGCCCCTGGCCGCCTATCAACGGGATCCTTGATGATAATCCTGCGGTAAACTCCTCCCTGAAAGGATCACCGGTAAAAATAAACCTCTCCCAGTTGATCCAGATGTCTGCCTTTATGACTTCCCTGTCCACCAGAAACTGCAGGCCGCTCTCATTGTGATGGGTAAACACCCTGTCAAATGCAAACAACGGTTCAATCAGGTCATGGTCAAGTGCTCCGTAGAGTGAGCCAAAGACCATCTCTAGTCCATCATAAAACCTGTGATGAAAGGAGAACAGGGGTATGGCCTGGTGGAACCTTCCCAGTCCCGAGTATTTGAGGAGATGTGCCCCTGCCCTGATCCTGGTATTACGGCCGGCATGGTACTCCAGGGCCGGCCTGAGGTAGAAGCCTATAAGGGTATACCCTGGCTGGTAAGGGTTGAAAAACTCCTTGTTGTTGATAAAGGTTGCATTGCCAAATCTCAGGAACAGGCGGGAGCTGTCGGCAGGGTCAATATAGGTATCCGACCGGTACAGATCATTGCCGTACTGGGCAATCCCGGAAAAAACAAATCCCGAAAACAGCAAAACAATAAGCAGTGTCCTTGATATCATCATTCAATAATTAAATCCCGGTTAACCCAGCCCGGTCCGAAACGGCAAATCAGGGCCAATCAATTGACGTGTTGCACCAGTCCGAAAAGATTTCCGGCCGGCATCTTTCAATATTAACCAAAAAAATCCGACATTTACCCTATAATTTTAAAATAATCGGCCCTCCCACATTACGATGCAGAATTATAAACTGGCCAGCCTTATCACCGGATGGATCGCTTTCACCGTGGCGGCAACCGTCTATATCCTCACCGTCGAACCCACTGCAGGGTTCTGGGACTGCGGCGAATTCATAACCGCTGCATACAAGCTGCAGGTTGGACACCCCCCCGGCGCCCCCGTT
>SLKJ01000199.1 GCA_007134675.1 Bacteroidales bacterium | reverse complement strand
GATATTCTATTAGTTATGTTTAACAAGTAATTCATATTCAGTATTTCAATTCCGATGGAACCCCCATGCTTTATACATTTTATTTTGTCTGACTTAGTCTGATGGGGGTTTCATAAGTAAATATTCAAATTAAATCATTGGTCTTATGCACCTTACCATGTTTTATACATTTTATTTTGTCTGACTTAGTCTGATGGGGGTTTCATCAAATAATTTTTAAAATATGCAATCAAAATGGCAGTCGAATATAAAATTCAGGGAATAAGTTTGTTTATTTATATTGTTACAGCCGTCCAACAGTTAGACAATAAGGGACAAATGACAATAATACACATTTTCCTGAAAAGTTTCTATGAAATTTATAATATGATTCCAACAAACTTTCTGCAGGATTCATAATTTTATGCATTACAACAAATTCCGTTATGTAAGTATTATTTTAACTTTTCTTCCGCCAGGCTCAAAACCGGAGCCAGGTCTTTGATTATTGCCGATTTCAGTTTTTCAACAGCACCTGCAAAATCTTTATTATTTCTGCAAATCCGACGGAAATGCATTTTGTTTTTATATTCCTGAGAATGGCAGTTGCACAGGTAACCAATAAACCCGGTGACCGGAACTGCAGCCAGAATAATAACTGCAATAGCAGCCGGAAAATTGCAGAAAAACAAAAAAGCCAGAAGAATATAGTTGAGGGGTATTACAACAAATCCGACACCAAACTTTAAAGAACTCATAAACTGGGGATCTTTGAGCTTCTTCAAAACAATATGGATCGCAACATAAGGGATAATGTGCAGAAAATATCCCGCTATAAAAAGAGGGAAGCATAATACTCTCTCTGCAACTAAAAGAATATTTTTATACCGGCCATGTTTTTCAATAGAGCGGGGTGAAACTTCATATCTGGAAAGCAATTCTGATAGAGTGGCGCTTTTAAGTCTTGTTTGATCAGCCTGTCCCGGATTGTTCTCAAAGTATTCATACATAGACCGTGTAAATACCCTTCGTACTTCAAATCTGTTGAGAGAACCCGACAATCTGCCGGATAGCTGATTCAGCAGAAGAGGGAACCCGATGTCAAGTAAAAGTTCATCTTTCCCGTAATTTGACTCATCTTTGACATCAATCATAAGTGATTTCATCGATTTAGCCAGATCCCTTCTCATAGCATTTATTCCTTTCTGCGGATGCAAGTCATAAAGATCGAGATATTCAGATACCTGCAAGGGCTTCCCGTAATTTACCACAAGTTCTTCAAACACCCGCGTAGTACTGCTGTAATCGAGGCCTACAGGAATAATTTTAATATCCAAAGATTTGTCATGGATTTCCGCAGCCCTGAATGCAATGCGAAAAACACCTTTTTTCAATGTCCGCAAACGTTTTTGATCTCCGTGATTACCTTCCGGCATGATTCCAATACATCCGCCACCCGAAAGAATTGCCGATGTCTTTTCAAAGGTTTCTTCATTCCGGTCCATACTATCAACTCCATCCCTGAAACGGTATACAGGCATTATCTTAAAAAAGAATAAAATCCGTGCTATCATTGGATTTCTGAAGAGATCAGCCCTGGCAAGATATACAGGCTGGTATTTTGAAGTTAAAATAACGGCGAGAGCATCCATAAGAGCATTCTGATGATTGGCAGCAAAAATCAGTCCGCCACCATCTGGAACATTTTCCCTCCCGAGGACATATATACGCCTGTAGAACAGATAAAAAGCAGCTCTTACCAGGAATTTCACAATCTCATATTTCCATGACCAGCGGCCTATTTTTTTTTCATCCGGATCCACGGCATAAATTTTGTTATATTGCAAAATTGGATAAAATATCAGCTAGCCCCTCAATTACCAATAAAATGAGCAAGATAATTATTATTTCAAAAAAACCAATTAATCCCCTGATCAGGTGGTATAAGCTTCCCTGCTCGATTATTGACCGGATTATTTGTATTTTAGCAGGTTAATTCCTCAAAAGATCAAAATAAAACCCAAAAATAATGAGCAATCTTTTTAAACCCCTGGAAATAAAGCTACTTAAAGGAAATCTCTTTTCAATGCTTGACGATGAGTGGATGCTTATCACTGCAGGGACTAAAGAATCATTTAATACCATGACCGCAAGCTGGGGAGGGTTCGGTATTCTGTGGAACAAACCTGTTGCATTCATCTTTATAAGACCTCAAAGGCATACCCTGGGGTTTGTGGACAGGGAGGATTATTTCACTCTTTCTTTTTTCGAAATAAAGTACAGGAATATCCTCAGCTTCTGTGGATCCAGATCGGGAAGAGAGGTGGATAAAGTTGCAGAGACCGGCCTGGTGCCTCTCGAAACCCGAAATGGGACTATTTACTTTGAACAGGCAAAGCTTATCCTGGAATGCAGTAAATTATACAGGGATAAAATCAGGCCTGAAAATTTCATTATCAGAGAGCTGGAAAAAAGCATTTACAGGGAGAAAGATTATCATTCTGTTTATATTGCCGAAATAGTCTCCTGTATGATCCGTAAATAAACCCGGCCTGTTATAACAAGTCCTCCGGTAATGTGCATTTTCAGACAATCATATTAATTTTATATCTGGTTATTGATGGAAGCCGGGTACGATAATAAAGCCATTGTACTTTTTGACGGAGTTTGCGTGCTTTGTTCAAATATTGTCCGGTTCATAATAAAATATGACAAAAAGGATACTTTCAGGTTTGCAGCAATCCAGAGTCATCCCGCAAAAGACCTTGCAGGCGACCTGAGCAAAACTGCAGGAGATCCCGGCACAGTCATCCTTATTGAAACCGGAAAGTATTACTACCGTTCAGCTGCAGTGCTCAGGATCTTGAAAAAACTCTCAGGAGGATGGCCTTTACTCTATGCGTTTATTCTGGTCCCGGCTCCGGTTCGTGACTTTTTTTATATATTTGTCGCAGGAAAAAGGTATAGATGGTTTGGCAGATACGATGAATGCCTTATACCCGATGATAATATCCGGCACAAATTCATTGACAGTAAATCCAACCCGAACTGACAAAAGCAGATATCATGATTAAATTTAGTCTTTTCCTTGCAATTACCTGTGTTTTTCATTTATCATTTTTGTTTTGTAATTATGCCAGTACACCACTTCATTCGGGCAAAGGTTCTGTTGCCCTGGCATCAGGTGGTTTTATCAATGACACAGTTCAGGTCAATGATACTGTTCAGGTCAATGATACTGTTCAGGTCAATGATACTGTTCAGGTCAATGATACTGTTCAGGTCAATGAAACCGACTCCTCCGGGGAGCCGGCTGAAGAGGAAAAGGAAAAGGAAGAGGAAGAACCCAAACCTTCAAACTGGTCACAAGGTTTGCATACCTCACTCAGCTTTTCGCAGATATCGCTCTCAAACTGGTCCTCCGGGGGACAAAATTCAGCAGCGTTTAACTCTTTTTTCGAAGCATTTATAAATTACAAAACTCCCGATGAAAGATTTGCGTGGGAGAATACCCTCGAACTTGGTTATGGTCTTATCAACCAGGAAAACCGGCGTACCGTGAAAAGTGATGACAAGATTGATTTCTCAACGAAAATGAATCTCCGGGCTTCTGAAGCATGGTCGTACAGCACACTGGTAGGTTTCAGGACACAATGGGCGGTCGGTTACCACGCCCGAAACGACACCCTTAAGATTTCAAATTTTATGGCCCCCGCCTACCTGAGTATTTCAGTTGGTATGGACCATAAATTTGACGAGTACATTAATTTCTATCTTTCGCCACTCGCCGGAAGGATAACTTATGTTCTGGATGAAGAGCTCTCGGCATCAGGGTCATTCGGTGTTGAAGAGGGGAAAAACAGAAGATATGAGTTTGGCGGATTTATAAGGGTGCAGTTCAGGGCCACGCTGGTGGATAATATAAGAATAAATTCCAGGCTGCAACTATTCTCCAACTATCTTGAAAAACCCCAGAATCTTGATGTGAATTTTGAAACCAGATTCAATATGCAGATAACCCGGTTAATCTCGGCCAACCTGTTAATTCATATGTTGTATGACGAAAATGCCAGGATCAGGGTAGATACCACCGGAGATGGTCAGCTGGACAAAACCATTGGTCCCCGGGTCCAGTTAAAGCAAGTGTTCGGACTGGGTCTTTCTTACAGAATTTAGATTTTACGAGGTCTCATCAGTTATCGTAAAACAGGAAAAAAATCTCATCATAAATGCATTCTTTATTATTCACGAAAGGAAAAAATATTTATTTTCTGTTAT
>SLKJ01000163.1 GCA_007134675.1 Bacteroidales bacterium | reverse complement strand
ACGAGGTGAAAGATGCCAAAGCCTTTATTCTCGGGGGGAAGCACCGGCAAATAGATCCCGGGAACATGCTGGTTATCACGAGGCCAAAGGAAACATCAATTGATGAGCTTGAAGGTGCATGGGTGGAAATGCACAAACGCAAAATGCAGGATCAGGAAAGGGTTGTTGAGAGAGAATCACTGAATGGCGAGATCATTGTTTTATTTTTAAGGAGTACGGGTACATTTGTTTTCCTGTACAATGGTAATAATAAGCTCACCTTTGAAGGAAGGCCACTGACAAGGAATAAGTTTTACATTTTCAAACAGGGAGGCATTATCAGGGGGAATGAAATTGCCCCGATTTATTATTCAGAGGTATCTTCCCGGTTTTTCCAGAAGCCCGGGGGAATAAAAATCGTTTTGTCAGCTGTTAATATCGAATACCGTTATCCGTTAAGTCAGAACGGTATACGCCCTTTCAGTTTTTCCGAGGAGTCCGGCCAGCTTATTGGTATTATGGGGGTAAGTGGTTCAGGCAAGTCAACCCTGCTTAATGTATTGAATGGAAAACTGAAGCCGCGCAAGGGGAAAATTCTGATAAACTCCAATGATATACACAGAGATGCAGCAAAAATTGAGGGCCAGATCGGTTTTGTTCCCCAGGATGACCTGCTGATAGAGGAGCTGTCAGTTTATCAGAACCTCTATTATAACGCTAAATTGTGTTTCGGGAACCTGAATGAAGAAAGAATTTCTGAGATTGTTGAGAAGGTGCTTAGGGATCTGGGACTGGATGAAATAAGGGATCTTAAGGTCGGTAATCCGCTTAATAAGTTTATAAGCGGGGGGCAAAGGAAAAGACTGAATATCGGATTGGAACTGATGCGTGAACCCTCTATACTTTTTATTGATGAGCCTACCTCCGGTCTCTCTTCGCTTGATTCTGACATGGTAATGGCCCTTCTTAAAGAGCAGGCTGTTAAAGGTAAACTTGTAATTGCCAATATACACCAGCCCTCTTCTGACAATTTCAAGCTGCTCGACAAGCTCTGGGTTATCGATAAAGGCGGATATCCCATTTACACCGGGAATCCCCTTGAAGCTGTCGTCTATTTCAAAACCCTCAGCGGCCAGGTTAATCCGGGACAGACCGAATGTCTTTGCTGCGGCAATATTGCCCCGGAACATATACTGAAAATAATTGAGGCAAAGGAGGTAAATCCGTCAGGTTACCACACACAGAAGCGGAAAGTCCGGCCGGAAGAGTGGTATCAGCACTACAAGGAGAAAATTGCACCGGGGAGAAGTGAAAAGCCGGCAAGGAATGTGCTTCCCCCGAATATGTTTTCAATTCCCGGAATTGAAAAGCAATTCTGGATTTTCAGTGTCCGCAACTTTCTGTCCAAGATCAGTAACCGGCAATATCTTTTTATCAGTTTGGTTGAAGCACCGGTCCTTGCATTTATTCTGGGCTATTTCACAAAATATCTCCACGAGGGGGAATATCTCTTTGCAGAAAATGTCAACCTGCCCTCATTTTTGTTCATGGCGGTTGTTGTTTCATTGTTTCTGGGACTGACGGTGAGTGCTGAAGAGATTATAAAAGACCGTAAAATACTTGAACGCGAATCATTTCTGAACCTGAGCTGGTTCAGTTATCTGAATTCAAAACTGGGATGGGTTTTTTTGCTCTCAGCTATACAGATGATAAGTTTCGTCATAGTCGGAAACCTGATTCTTGAAATAAGGGGGATGACCCTCACTTACTGGCTTGTTTTGTTCAGTGCTGCATGCTTTGCAAATATGCTCGGACTTGCAATCTCTTCGGCTTTCAATTCCGTAGTTACCATTTATATACTTGTTCCTTTCGTACTTGTTCCCCAGTTGCTGCTGGGGGGAGTTGTTGTAAAATTTGACGACCTGCATGACAGTGTTACCGATAAGGTTTATGTGCCGCTGGTTGGCGACCTTATGGCTTCCAGGTGGGCATTTGAAGCTCTGGCCGTTCAGCAGTTTGCAGGCAATCGGTTTCAGAAGCATTTCTTTGACCACGAACAGCTAAACAGCGATGCTTCATTCAAGGCATCATTCCTGATTCCCAGACTGATGAGCAAGGTAGAACTGGCTGAGAGAAACATAAGGATCGGGGCAGGTACCGTGGAAACAGAAAGGGACCTTGTTATACTGCGCAATGAAATAGATTATCTGCAACGGTCCTCCGGACTGATGCCATTTGAGTATATTGATAATATTAATCCAGAGGAGTTTCACGGATTGGTTGCTGAGGAGACGGCAGGCTACCTTATCTACATGCGTCTTCATTATTCTCAGATTGCCAGGGAGGCAGCAGCAGAACGGGACATGGTTTATTTACACCTTGAGGAGGAAATGGGAAGCCATGCATTACACAATTTACGTCAGGGTCATCACAATAAGGCCCTTGCAGATCTGCTTCTGAACCGTTATGAAGTAAATTTTATCTACAGGTCAGACACCAGGCTTGTGCAGAAAAAAGACCCGGTTTACCTTATTCCCGAATCTAATATTGGAAGGGCTCATTTTTATGCACCTGTGAAAAAATTCAACTATGTATATGTTGATACCCTGTGGTTCAATATTTCTGCACTGTGGTTGATGAGCCTGATACTTTATCTTGCCATCCTGCTTAATATCCCGGGAAGGGTTGTTGCATTCTTTGAGAGCTTCAGCTTTTTAACGGAAAAATAGGCCGATCAGCCTTATATATTAACAGGATGTGATATGCCATCCGCAGAAGTCCTGAAAAATCAAACCCCCTTGCAGTGAAAGCACTGAAGGGGGGATTTTTGTACCCGGGGCCGGGGTCGAACCGGCACGGCATTGCTGCCACTGGTGTTTGAGACCAGCGCGTCTACCAATTCCGCCACCCGGGCAGCTTACAGAGGATTACGGGAATGCGAAGATAGTTATTTGTTGCTGAATCGCAAAAAAAACCTGAAAGTCAGCGTGCATATATCCCTTGAATTGTCAGCCGGTAGATGAAAGTATGCGTTTACCGGCAAGTTTGCGGGCAGTTTTCAAAATTCCGGCTTTGTCAAATCCGCAATCTGCATAAAGTTCCTCCAGGGTACCCTGATCAGTGAATTTATCCGGTATACCAAGCCTTACAACTCTTGCCTGGTAGTCATTTTCTGACATGAATTCAAGGATTGCAGAACCGAACCCTCCGCTTAGAATGCCGTCTTCAACAGTTATTACCTTTGTGAATTTTTTGAAGACCTGGTGAAGCAGCTCTTCATCCAGTGGCTTAAGAAACCTCATGTCATAATGTGCGGCGTTTATATTTTCATTTTCAAGCTCAATGCAGGCTGAAGCTGCAAAATTTCCGGGATGCCCGATACTCAGTATAGCAAGATCAGTACCGTCACGCAGTTTCCTGCCACGGCCCGGGGGGATTTTCCTTAATGGCCTGCGCCAGTCCGCCAAAACCCCGTTACCTCTTGGATACCTGATTGCAAAAGGTCCCATGTTTTTAAGCTGTGCCGTATACATCAGGTTTCGGAGCTCTTCCTCGTTCATTGGGGCTGAAACGATCATATTCGGAATACAACGCATATAGGCAAGATCGAAAAAGCCATGATGAGTTGCCCCGTCATCTCCTACCAATCCGCCCCGGTCTATACAGAATACCACATTCAGGTTTTGGAGTGCAACGTCATGTATTACCTGGTCATATGCTCTCTGAATAAAAGATGAGTATATGTTGCAGAAAGGAATCATACCCTTAACAGCCATTCCCGCAGAAAAAGTTACCGCATGTTGTTCGGCAATTCCCACATCAAAGGTACGTTCCGGCATTTTTTTCATCATGATATTGAGGGAGCAGCCTGTCGGCATGGCAGGGGTAACACCGACAATACGGTCATTTCTCTCTGCAAGTTCAAGAACGGTATGTCCAAAAACATCCTGGTAACGGGGAGGAGCCTGTTTATCAGACTTTATCCTGAGAAGCTCTCCGGTTATTTTATCAAACATCCCCGGTGCATGCCATATAGTCTGGTACTGTTCGGCCTGCGGGAAACCTTTCCCTTTGACGGTCCTTACATGCAATAGCTTCGGTCCGGCAATATTTTTCAGATCTTTCAGAATACTTGTAAGGTATACCACATCATGTCCGTCAACCGGTCCGAAATACCTGAAATTCATTGATTCAAAAAGGTTACTGTGCTTAAGAAGTGCCGTTTTCAGGCCGTGCTCGATCTTTTGTACAATCTCCCTCGCATTTGGACCGAGTTTGCTGATCCTGCCAAGCATGTGCCACAACTCATCCTTAATTTTATTGTAGGTTTGCGAAGTGGTTATATCAAGAAGGTAATCCTTAAGGGCCCCAACATTTGGATCGATAGCCATATTGTTGTCATTAAGTATGACAAGCAAATTGGATTTCTGAATGCCAGCGTTATTGAGCCCCTCAAATGCCAGTCCCCCTGTCATCGAGCCATCTCCTATAACAGCCACAAACTGACGTTTGTCTTCCTTTCGTAGTCCGGAAGCTACGGCCATTCCCAGTGCGGCAGAAATAGATGTTGACGAATGACCCGTACCGAAACAGTCATGCGGACTCTCACTGAGCTTCGGGAATCCGCTTAAGCCTTTATATTTTCTGTTTGTATGAAAAATATCCCTGCGGCCTGTGAGTATCTTGTGCCCGTAAGCCTGATGCCCGACATCCCAGATGATTTTATCCATGGGGGTATTGAAAACATAGTGCAATGCCACGGTAAGTTCAACAACGCCCAGGCTGGCACCGAAATGTCCCGGATTTGCAGAAACTACATCGATAATGAATCTACGCAATTCATTGCTTACCCCTATAAGATCATCCGGATCAAGCTTTTTAAGATCTGGCGGGAAGTCAATCTTATTCAGTAATTCATAACTGGTGTGATGGGATTGCATTATTTTTCCATAAAAAAATTATTCAAACCTAACAGTTTTTTGTAATATGACCAAACAAATATGCGCGAATATCTATTTCTACATATCTTATAACGGTTTTAGAACGAAGATGTTTAAATTATAATAATCTTTAATCTAATTGCGTTTTTTATCCGTCTGTGTGTAAATTGGCTGAAAAATTTTCACCTATATTTGCAATATATAAACTATCAACAAACTGATTTCTGATGTCTGAATCACCAAAAGCATTACTTACGGTTATTATTGTTTTAGTCGCTGCGTCCTGTGTGCCTGCAAAGCATTTTCAGGAAATGAGGAATGAAAAGATCATAGCTGAACAGGAGCGTGACTCGCTCCTGATAGCAAACAAAAATATGGAGGTGAAGCTTACTGAACTGGAGGCCCGGATATCTATAATGGACAAGGAAATTGATGAATTGATAAGAGACAGTTTAGACAGGGCTGTAGTTTTGAGGAACACCAGGACTGAACTTGAAAGGGTTAAACGTCAATTCAGTGATCTTCAGGAAACACAGGAGACGATAATGAAGGGGAGTGCACGTGAAACAACCCGATTGTTGCAGCAACTTCAGACAACTCAGGAAGATTTAATGGCGCGGGAAGACAGGCTTAAAATGATTGAAGAGGACCTTATTCAGAAAGAGCAGGTCCTTGAAAGGATGTCAGATAATCTTGACAAAAGAAATGCACGGCTTACTGAACTTGAGAGTATACTTGCCCGCCAGGATTCTGTTGTAACAGCTCTGCATAATACAATATCTACAGCTTTGCGGGGATTTGAGGGACAGGGTCTTGCCGTTTATGAGAAAGACGGCAAAGTATATGTTTCCCTGGAAGAACAGTTGCTGTTCCAGACAGGCAGTACCGTTGTCGATCCAAATGGTGCAAGGGCGCTTAGGGATCTGGCAGGTGTTCTGGAAAAGAATCCAGACATAAATGTAATGATTGAGGGGCACACCGATGATGTTCCTGTGATCCCGGGTCCCAGAATGCGTGACAACTGGGATTTGAGTGTGCTACGTGCCACATCCATAGTTCGCATATTGCTTGACGGAACGACAATAGACCCCAGCAGGCTTATTGTCTCCGGAAGGGGGGAACATTTACCTGTTGATCCTGGAACTACTCCCGAGGCAAGGCGCAAGAACCGCCGTACGGAAATAATTCTAACTCCACGGCTTGATGAACTTTTCAGGATACTGGAGACAAGCTCATAATTATTCCCGGTCTGCTCTTAACTGTTATAGGTTATTTCCAGGAGGCTGTTGTCTATCATCATCCTCTCTTTCAACTTACCGGTTATTTCAGGCGATCTGACACCCTTTCTGAAATATGCCGGCCCGGTAAAAATCCTTGCCTCATCCCATAAGCCTTTTTCAATGAAGCGGTTAAGGGTATATGCGCCACCTTCAATGATAACGGATTGAATTTTTTCCCGGTAGAGTACTTCAAGGATCTGCTGTTCTGCTGTGTCATTGAAAATAATTTCGGCAGACCTGGTTTTTTCTGAGCTATTTAAACAGTTTTCTGCAGCCTTGTTTGAAGGATCCTTTTTCTTATCCTGAGAAATTTTCTTTTTTGCACACTTTATTGATTTTGCTGTTTTGTGGCTTGCTGGTACCCCTTCAGTAAAGACCAATGTTTCCATACTGTCGTCATATATATGGTAGGATCTGCTTAGTTTTAACTTCCGGTCAATTACCAGTCTGAGCGGATCTTTCCCGCACCAGTCTCTTACATTGAGCCTCGGGTTATCTTTACGTACTGTATTGGTTCCGACAAGAAGAGCCTGCTCTTCTGATCTCCATTTGTGAACCAGGATCCGCGCTGTTTTGGAGGTAATCCAGTTTGGACCGATCGGGGCATTGGCAGGCCTTTCAAGGTCAATATACCCATCGGCCGACCGGGCCCATTTCAGTATTATCCATGGTCTTTTGTGAATATGCCAGGTAAAAAAACGTTTATTCAGGTCTCTACATTCATTTTCAAGCACCCCCTGGATAATCTGGACACCATTTTCACTAAGGAGCTTTATCCCTTCTCCAGCTACAAGGGGGTTAGGATCAGGGGTTCCTATAACCACCCTTGAAATTCCGTTTTTGAGAATAAGATCAGTACAGGGTGGCGTTTTGCCATGATGCGAACATGGCTCAAGATTTACATACAGGGTGGCATGTCTCAGCAATTCCTTATCTGCAACCCCCCTGACAGCATTGACCTCTGCATGCGCTTCTCCGAAGGAACGGTGATATCCTTCTGAGATAATAAGGTTATCATGCACCAAAAGTGCACCTACCATTGGATTTGGGGCTACCTGCCCCATTCCCTGAATGGCGAGTTCCAGGCAACGATGCATATATTTTTCGCTATAATTATGGCTGGCCATTGTTTTTTTTGTTTGTTTGTAACCTAAATCATCAAAATTTCTGACATTTAAGATATGGTTCAGGAAACACCTGTTATTCAGGATGCAATAGCCCTTATAAAAACCGAACTCAAGGATCAGTATCCCCCGGGTGAAATACGTGGCTTTACGGAACTGATTTTTGAGCATCTTCTCAATTATTCAAAAACCGATGTTCTTGTAAAGATCCATACAAAATTATCCAATTCTGAGTTTTTTCAAATAAAAGGGTTCATTAAACAGTTGCAGAACTTCAAACCTATTCAATATATTCTGGGTGAAGCCTGGTTTTTTGATCTTAAACTGGAGGTTTCGCCGGATGTTCTAATACCCCGGCCTGAGACCGAAGAACTTGTTAAATGGGTTATTGACCAGGAAGGTAGCAGTTCTGTTAAGGTATTAGACATTGGCACAGGTAGTGGCTGCATTGCTATTGCGCTTGCGCTTAATCTGCCGCTTGCAGAGGTCACGGCAACTGATGTTTCTGAAAGGAGTATCATCCTTGCAGAGAGAAATGCTAAATCTTACGGAGTCGGGATAAAATTTATTTTGGAAGATATTTTTAATCCGGTTATTGTAAAATCAGGAAAATATGATATTATTGTAAGTAATCCTCCTTATGTAACCGAATCGCAGAAGCTGCTTACAGATAAAAATGTATTGCATTATGAGCCGGTAGATGCACTGTTTGTGCCCGATCATCAGGCACTGGTCTATTATGAGGCCATTATTGCCGTGGCCCGGGAAGCTCTGAATCCGGGGGGGATGCTGTTTTTAGAGATCAATGAGAGCAAGTCGGCCGAAATAGAACAATTACTTAAGAGAAACATGTTTTCAAATGTTGAATTGAGAAAGGACATTAACGGAAAGTATCGTATGGCGGGAGCTGTTTTATGAATATTTTGCTGTGTAATCATAAAATTTTGCCTTAACTTTAGATTATTATAAACATGCGTTCAAAAAAAACCATTAATCATGCAGAGGCTCTTGAAAAAGCCAGGAAATTTTGTTCAGCCGAGGAAAAATGCCTTTATGATGTCCGTAAGAAACTGTTTGACTGGGGTGTAAATTCCGGTGACACAGAAAAGATAATTAATCAGCTTGTAGCCGACAAGTTTCTGGATGAATGGAGGTTTGCAAGATTATTTGCAGGTGGCAAGTTTCGCAACAACAAATGGGGAAAGATAAAGATCTCTTATGAACTTGTCAGGAAAAATATAGCCAGAAATATTATAGAAGATGCCTTAATAAGGATTGATGAGGATGAGTATATTAATGTACTGAAAAAGGAGCTTGAAAAAAAGCAGAAATCCATTTCGGCTGAAGATGACCTGCACCTTAAGGCAAAGCTCCACAGGTATGCCAGCAGTAAGGGCTTTGAGAATGACCTGATAAATCAGGTTCTTGAGAGTATAAAATATAAAAGTCATGATAACAACTGAAATTTTTAAAGATCTTGTAAGGCGATGCGAAGCGCTGAGGAGGCATCTTTGACATAGACCGGAAACTGCTTCAGATAGAAGAGGAGGAAGAAAAAACCAGAGACCCCGGATTCTGGGACGACCCTAAAGAAGCCGAAAAACAGTTAAGATCCATTTCCTCTATCAAGAGCTGGACTGACGGATATGAAAAGGTACGTTCTGCACTGGATGACCTGGAGGTATTGTATGAATATTTACAGGAAGGCGAATCATCTGAAAAAGAGGTTGATGAGCAGTATAAAAAGACTCTTGCCCTGATTGAGGACCTTGAGTTTCGCAATATGCTCAGCAGTGAGGAGGATGTACTTGGAGCCATATTGAAGATCAATGCCGGTGCAGGAGGCACCGAAAGTCTTGACTGGGCAGAAATGCTGATGCGTATGTACCTGAGGTGGGGCGAAAAAAACAGTTATTCCATAAAGCAACTTGATTTTCAGGATGGAGAGGAGGCGGGAATCAAAACTGTTACACTTGAATTTACAGGAGAATATGCTTATGGTTACCTGAAAGGTGAATCGGGAGTTCACCGGCTGGTAAGGCTTTCTCCCTTCGATGCAAATCATAAGAGACACACCTCCTTTGCATCAGTCTTTGTGTCCCCGCTGGTCGATGAAACTATCGACATAGTTGTCAATCCGGCCGAGGTTACCTTTGAAACCTATCGGTCAAGCGGTGCAGGCGGACAAAATGTGAATAAGGTTGAAACTGCAGTCCGCCTCAGGCATCATCCAACAGGCATTGTTATTGAAAATCAGGAGGACAGGTCACAGATGAAGAATAAGGAAAATGCCATGAAGATACTGAAATCTCAGCTCTATGAGTTGGAGCTTGAGAAACGGCGTCAGGCACAGGCAGAAATTGAAAGCAGCAAAAAGAAGATAGAGTGGGGGTCGCAGATAAGGAATTATGTACTGCATCCCTACAAGCTTGTTAAAGATGTCAGGACCAATTATGAAACCTCCAATGTTCAGGAGGTGCTTGACGGCGGACTGGATGGTTTTATAAAGTCTTATCTTATGGAGTACGGATCGCAGTAGACATTTTCAGATAAATACAGGCCATTGTATTTTATCTCCCGGTCTGGCCGATCAGGAATTATTTAACCGACAATTATTCAATTAGATAAAGGTTGCAGAATTTGAATATCAAAACAAAAATACCTGTAGTTATGACAACACCAGTTTTCAGATTCCAACAGCAGTTTCCTTTGGGAAAAGATCAGACTGATTATTATCTTTTGTCAAAAGAGGGTATTTCCATATCTCAGTATGACGGCCGGGATATGCTTGTGGTGAACGCTGAATGCCTGACAGATCTGGCACGTGCTGCCATGATGGATTGCTCATTTATGCTTCGCACCTCGCATATCAAACAACTGGCTGCCATTCTGGATGATTCCGGGGCTAGTGAAAATGATAGGTATGTGGCCCTTACCATGCTGCGAAATGCCGAAATATCTGCCCTGGGAGTGCTTCCTTTTTGCCAGGATACCGGTACTGCCACCGTGATTGCCAGAAAAGGACAGCAGGTATGGACAGGCGGAGGTGATGAGGAGGCTCTTGCAAAGGGTATTTACAGGACTTATGCGGAGGAGAACCTTCGTTATTCGCAGACAGTCCCGCTGGATATGTACACCGAAAAAAACTCCGGCACCAATCTCCCCGCTCAGATTGACATTTATGCAACCGACGGTGATGAATACCGGTTTCTCTTTGTTGCCAAGGGTGGGGGATCAGCAAACAAAACCAACCTTTTTCAGGAGACAAAGGCCCTGCTCAATCCTGATAAGCTTGAAAGATTTCTTGTTGATAAGATGCAGTCACTTGGAACTGCTGCATGTCCTCCCTACCATGTTGCGTTTGTTATCGGTGGCACTTCGGCAGAGATGTGCCTGAAGACTGTCAAGCTTGCATCAGCTAAATACCTGGATGACCTTCCCCGAAAGGGGAATACTGACGGACAGGCTTTCAGGGATACAGAGCTTGAGGAGAAGATTCTTAAAGCTTCACAGGAGTTTGGGATAGGAGCTCAGTTCGGGGGTAAATATTTTGCTCTTGATATCAGGATCATAAGGCTTCCCAGGCATGGTGCATCATGTCCGGTAGGCATGGGTTTGTCCTGTTCAGCTGACAGGAATATCAAGGCAAAAATCAACAGAGAGGGTATATGGCTTGAGCAGCTTGAAAAGGATCCGGGACGGTTTATTCCTGATTCATGGCGGCAAAGTAACGGGGGAGGGGCTATTGAGGTCGATCTGAACAGACCAATGAAAGAGATACTTGGAGAGCTCTCAAAACATCCGGTCGGAACTCGTCTTTCTCTTTCGGGTACGATAATTGTAGGCAGGGATATCGCTCATGCAAAGCTGAAGGAGCGTCTTGAAGAAGGCGAGGACCTTCCAAAGTATATCAAGTACCATCCCATCTATTATGCCGGGCCCGCCAAAACCCCGGAAGGAATGGCTTCCGGTTCATTCGGTCCCACCACGGCCGGCAGGATGGACTCATACGTTGATCTTTTCCAGGGTAATGGAGGTAGTATGATAATGATTGCAAAAGGTAACCGCAGCAGTCAGGTAACAGATTCATGCAAAAAGCACGGCGGCTTTTACCTTGGAAGCATCGGTGGACCTGCAGCTGTGCTGGCTCAGGAGAACATCAAAAAAGTTGAATTACTGGAGTATCCCGAGCTCGGAATGGAAGCCATATACCGGATAGAAGTCACGGATTTCCCCGCTTTCATTCTTGTTGACGACAAGGGTAACGATTTTTATGCACAATTTTGCTGACGACGGCCATCTTCCCGGCCGGCCCTTCAATCTTCCCGCCTGGCTAAATTTCCCGCAGTGATGTTGCCGGAGATGTTTATAGTTAACTATTAGCTACTTTCGGGGTAATAATGGTTGACGGGGAGAAATGATCCTGTCGGTCAAACCATTGATGCGGGAATTTGTTATTATTGAGAAAACTAACTTTATTATATATGTACCGTAAGGAATATGACACTATGGGACCTGTGGAGGTGCCGGCGGATAAATACTGGGGTGCTCAGACACAGCGGTCAATCAACAACTTTAAGATTGGCGGGCAGAAAATGCCTGTCGAGGTGATCAGGGCATTTGCCATTCTTAAAAAAGCAGCAGCTCTTACAAATATGGAGCTGGGAACAATTTATGATGATAAGGCAAAGCTTATTGTACGGGTTTGTGATGAGATTACCGATGGCAAACTTGATGACCAGTTCCCGCTGGTTGTCTGGCAGACCGGCTCCGGGACGCAGACCAACATGAATGTTAACGAGGTAATATCCAATCGTGCACATGTGATTGCAGGAAACAAACTCGGAGAAGGCAAGCCATACATACATCCAAATGATGATGTTAACAAATCACAGTCTTCTAACGACACCTTTCCCACTGCCATGCATATTGCTGCATATAAGATGGTTATGGAGTTAACCATTCCGGGAATCGAAAAGGTGAGAAATACTCTGGCCCTGAAAGCTGATAAATTTAAGGATATTGCCAAAACTGGACGCACACACTGGATGGATGCAACCCCGCTCACACTGGGGCAGGAGTTTTCAGGATATGTATCTCAGCTTGATCACTCACTGGGGGCTATCAGAAGCAGTATGCCTCATCTCAGCGAACTTGCCCTTGGGGGTACCGCTGTGGGTACAGGCATAAACGCTCCGGAGGGCTATTCCGAAATGGTAGCAACCAGGATAGCCGAATTGTCGGGTTACCCTTTTATTACCGCTCCCAACAAATTTGAGGCTTTATCGGCAAATGATGCAGTGGTAAGGATTTCTTCCGCTCTCAGGGGACTGGCAGTTAGTTTGATGAAGATAGCCAATGATCTGAGGGTCCTCTCTTCCGGTCCCCGTTCCGGAATAGGAGAGATAACCATACCTGCCAATGAACCAGGTTCGTCAATTATGCCGGGTAAGGTCAATCCGACACAGATAGAGGCTTTGAGTATGGTGTGTGCCCAGGTGATTGGCAATGACCTTGCCATTACCACCGGAGGTATGCAGGGGCACTTTCAGCTTAACGTGTTCAAGCCGATGATGATTTACAACCTTTTAAATTCAGCCCGTTTACTGGGAGATGGCTGTATTTCGTTTAATGATAATTGCGCTGTCGGAATTGAGCCAAACCATGAAGTTATTGCAAAACACCTTGAAAATTCACTTATGCTGGTAACTTCACTTAATCCGCATATTGGTTATGAGAATGCTGCAAAAATAGCGAAAAAGGCATTTCACGATAACAGTACCCTGCGCCAGGCTGCGCTGGAACTGGGACTGGTGACTGAAGAGCAGTTTAGCAGATGGGTTGACCCGAAAAAGATGATATGATAACCTCTCAGAATGCCTGGGGAAAATAAGAGGGCTTTTGCAGATCATTCGGAATGCCTGAATAAACAAATAGGGCCGCTTCGTATCATAATCTGCCGAAGTTATTGCAGATAAGATTTTGGTGGTTTTCAGCTGTTTGAAATAACAAAACCGGAGATTTCCTCAGCTGATTTCTCAGGTTCTTCAACAAACCCTATATGGCCGCTGTTTTCGAGTGTTACAAAACAGGCTCCCTCAGGCAACCTGATCTTTCTTGCAATATCATCAAATGGGATATAATTATCGTGCTTACCTGCAATAAGCATTACAGGTATCTCTGTTTCGGCAAGCAGGTCTTCCCGTGAAGGCCTTGCCATCATTCCGTTTAAGCAGGCAATAATGCCTTCATCCGGGGTTGAAATTGCAATTTCTTTCGCCTTTTCCAATTCAGATTTGAGCAGTTCTGCATTTTGCGGTGCAAATGCTTTGGGGATATTGATTTTTGAGATCAGTTCCTTCCTGCCCTGTCTTACCAGGACTATTTCACGGCATCTGTTCTGCATTGTCTGTCGGGTATCGGGAAAAGGGTGTGAGTGGAAAAGGCAGATCCCCAGGAGCCTTTCGGGATTAAGCTCCATAAAAGCTAA
Source organism: Bacteroidales bacterium (assembly GCA_007134675.1). Taxonomy (GTDB): domain Bacteria; phylum Bacteroidota; class Bacteroidia; order Bacteroidales; family PUMT01; genus PXAP01. Next base: position 1,788 of record SLKJ01000163.1, on the reverse strand, counting down.
TCCACTGTATCCGCCCATGGAGTGCCCTGCAATAAAACATTTATCAATACCACAGTGATTTAGAACAGCAAGAACACTTTCGGCCAGTTTCTCCATGGTGTGTACTTCACCGATGATGCCAGATTTTCCGTGTCCCGGCAGATCAGGACAGATAACCCTGAAACGTCTTTCAAGGATGTCTGCGAAACCATTCCATATTTGAAGAGACTCCAGGTATCCGTGCAGCAGAACTACTGCTGTTCCTGTCCCATTATCAGAAAACCGGATCTCTGTATTTGCAAAGGATATTGTTTTGATCATTGCAATTAAATTAAATTATTGTGAGCAAATTTAAGAAAAGAATCGTGCCGGCAGAATAATTCGGGGTGAGAAGATAATATAAATTTGAGCCGCAGGAATGAAACCTTAAATTGGTTAAAAGATCAGATTCTGATATGAAGAATCAATGCAAAATGGAATAAATATAAATTGACTGAATCAGTACTTTTGTCATTGAAAAAATGTTGAGAAGCTAATATATTTGCATATAATGAATTCTGAATATGATATTATACCTTATTTCCCTGTATTTCCTTCTCCGGTCTCTTCATATGTACTAATAATAAGCTTATGAATAGTTTTTTTAATGCATCGGTTGGGAAAAAATTTCTGGTCAGTATTTCTGGATTATTTCTGATTATGTTTCTGGCCACACACCTGACTGTTAATCTTTTTTTACTCTGGGGGCAGGAATCATATAATATGGCTGCACATTTTATGGCCACCAATCCTGCCATAAAAATTATAGAGCCATTACTGGGTTTAGGGTTTCTCCTGCATATTGCCTTTTCGGTATGGCTTACAATTTCCAACCAGAGTACCCGTCCGCAGAAATATGCCATGGTTGATCAGAGTGAAACAAGCAGCTGGCCTTCGCGCAATATGTTTGTGCTGGGAGCCCTTATTTTGATTTTCCTGATTCTGCATCTTTCCAATTTCTGGGTAAAAATGAAGTTCGGAGACATGAGCTACATTGATTATGGAGGTGTGATGGTACAGGATGCCTATACCCTGGTGACTGGAAAATTTATAATCTGGTGGTATGTGGTAATTTATGTTGCCGGAGCTGTTTTTCTGGGACTTCATCTGCTGCACGGGTTTCAGTCCGCTTTTCAGACGCTCGGCCTTAACAATCAAATCTGGAGGAGGCGTCTGACTGTAATAGGAACCGTTTACTCAATTATTATTGCTGCCGGGTTTTCTATAATCCCGCTATATTTTATCGTTAATTCCTTCATAAACTAATATTGCCGGTCCTGCCGGCAACCATAGCTTTAACCAATCAGTCATATCAGATATGAGCAAATTACAGTCAAAGATACCCGAAGGTCCCCTGGCGGATAAGTGGACCAGCCATAAGAACTCTGTCAAACTTGTCAGTCCCGCGAATAAAGCAAAGCTTGATATAATAGTTGTTGGAACCGGGCTTTCAGGAGCCTCTGCTATCTCCACTCTCGCTGAGCTGGGCTATAATGTAAAGGCTTTCTGTTTTCAGGATTCCCCACGCAGGGCTCATTCGGTTGCCGCCCAGGGAGGGATCAACGCAGCAAAAAATTATAAAAATGACGGAGATAGTGTTTACCGGCTGTTTAATGACATTATCAAGGGTGGCGATTACCGGGCCCGTGAAGCCAATGTATACAGGGCAGCAGAGGTAAGTAACCAGACAATTGATCAGATGGTAGCTGCCGGTGTGCCGTTCGCGCGTGAATACAGCGGATATCTTGATAACCGATCTTTTGGCGGGGT
>SLKJ01000189.1 GCA_007134675.1 Bacteroidales bacterium | reverse complement strand
TTTGAATTTTCCAGGTACTCCATAAAAGCCACTATCATGGCCATATCTTCTATTTCGGGCAGATCGTCAGAGGGATCGAAAAGCTTTTTGCTGTGAGTATCGATAAAATGGGTGTCATACTGTCCGCTTACAAATTCCGGTACATCCAATATCCTTTTAAGGAAATCAATGGATGTACGTATACCCATTATATAGTACTCTCCCAGTGAACGCTGCATCCGGGTTATGGCTTCATTTCTCGTTCTGCCCCATGTTATAAGTTTTGATATCATAGGATCGTAATGTACCGGGATTTCGTAACCCTCATATACATAACCGTCTGTTCTGACTCCAAATCCCATGGGTTCGGTTATTTTCCTGATTAAACCCGGACTGGGCATGAAATTGTTTTCGGGATCCTCTGCATAAATACGGCACTCAATTGCATGGCCGTCCTGATAAATATCTTCCTGTCTGTGAGACAGCTTTTCTCCCGAGGCTATCCTTATCTGCTCTTTAACCAGGTCGATTCCTGTTACACTCTCTGTTATCGGGTGTTCCACCTGGAGCCTGGTATTCATTTCAAGGAAATAGTAATTCAGGTTAGCATCCACCAAAAACTCTATTGTTCCCGCACCTTCATAATTCACTGACCGTGCAGCTGCAATGGCTTTTTCACCCATTTCTTTTCTCAATTCTTCCGTCATGACAGGGGAGGGGGTCTCTTCGACTATCTTTTGATGCCGGCGCTGTATGGAGCATTCTCTTTCACACAGATGTATAATGTTCCCGTGCCTGTCGGCCAGAATTTGAAATTCAATATGATGGGGTGAGGTTAGATATTTTTCTATATAAACCGCATCATCGCCAAAAGAAGCTAATGCTTCCGACCTGGCTGATTTCAGCGCCTTTAGTGATTCAGACTCTTTGTAAACCAGTCTCATACCTTTTCCGCCGCCTCCTGCACTGGCTTTTATCATTACCGGATAACCGATCCTTTGGATTACCTTGAGTGCTTTATCGTCATCGGTTATTTTTCTTCTGGTTCCCGGTACAATCGGGACACCTGCCCGTGTCATTATTCTCCTGGCAGATATTTTGTCTCCCATCATCCGGATACTCTCAGCTGAAGGACCTATGAATATTATTCCTTCATTACGCACAAGTTCTGCAAATTCAGCATTCTCGGAGAGAAAACCATATCCGGGGTGGATAGCATCGGCTCCGGTATCCTTAGCTGCCTTTATGATTTTTTCCTTAACAAGATAGCTTTCTGTCGAGGGTGAGGGTCCTATATGGACCGCTTCATCAGCATACCTGACATGTAATGATTTTCTGTCGGCATCGGAAAAAACAGCCACGGTCCTGATTCCCATTTCTCTGCAGGAACGGATTATTCTTACAGCTATTTCACCACGGTTGGCTATTAGGATCTTAGTAATCATGTTAGGAATATGTTATAAAAGACGTAAACATATAAAAAAAAATAACAATTAAGATAATCATTTGCAAAATCGTTTGTTTCCCCGAAAGGGTTACCTTTTTCAGACTGTTTAAAAACAGTCTGAAAACCGTAACAATACTAATCTTCCGGGCGTAAATAAATTATTGATTCAGGTGAATATAATCTGATATATGAAAAAAGGTAAAACCGGTAATCTCTGCTCCCGTTGCAGGAAAGAAATTGACGATGAGGAAATATGTTCCGGATGCAAAAGTGAACTGCTGGAACTTTACGATCACAGGATCAGCTGGAGAATGGCTCTTGATATTGAACGGGAGGAAAGGGAAGGAGAAAACATGATTATTGAAATTCAATAAAATTGAATTTGGTGTTAAGAATGGATTCATAATATTGACCGCGTTCCAGAAGGTCGTCATCGCCATCTTCAAAATACCAGTTAATTATCAAATTACTGTTTGCTATTTTTTCTGTAAGAAGTGTTAGAATATCCAAAATATACCTTGATGCACCGGAATTGAAATACTCAAGTTCAATATCAACAATAGTGGTTTCCATGGGATTCTTCAGATAATCTTTCACCCACTCCATTAAAGGGTCAAAAAATTTCGATGGATTTTCGTGAATAGACCTTCCTCTTATCCTGAATTTGCCTGATGGATCAAGACTGACAAAGGGGGTTCTGTTAGTGCCGTCAATATGAATTGGCTCCATGGTGCCTGATAAATTTCAATATAAATATAGAGTAATTAATTTAACCTGACAATTTAAAAAAACTCCTGAATACTGCAGGAGGATCTCTTCTGACTTCGTTCGATATTCCTAGTCATCCAGATCATCAATGTCTGTAGGGTCTTCAGCAAGGGATTCATCATCCGGATCAATTTCTATATCATCATTATCCGGATCCTTGTCGTCGTTCTCCAGCACAGAATCGATTTTTACATTAACCTTAACCAGATAGCTGGTACTTTCGGTATCAACAGTTATTGCGTAAAAGAAATCATCATTTCCTTTGGGCACTTTTATTACATGGTCTGCATAACCATTTGGATACTTCTTCCTTATCGCTTCGGAAACCCCCTCGGGAAGATTATCCATACTGACTATCAAGCGTTTTTTATCCATAAGCAGTTATCTCCTCAGGTTAATATACTATTCCGGGTTACCATATTGTTATTATCTTAATTTACAATTATGGTTTATAAAATATTTGGCAAAATAAAAAAAACAATCTCAAAACTTATTGATATTTTTTTTATTCTGCTATTGTTTTTGGAAATAAAAGGTAATTATCCCTGTCTGCACGGGGGGTGCATCAGGGTTTTCATTAAACCTGCTGGCCAGTGACGCCTCAAGTGCCGTTTCGAAAATGCATATTTCATTAAAGTTGCCGGGGTTGCCGTCAATATTGGCCCTGATTACCTGTCCCTGCTTATTGACCGAAATATTTACGCGTACTATCCCACCGTCAGGACATTTATATACAGGTACGGGAATTCTCAGATGGCTGCGGCCTGGCAACTCATAGGTTATGGTTGTTGGGCCGGTATATGGTTCATCATTTTTTTCCTTTTCAGGGAATATTTCCGGAACGGGCTCAAACTCTATTTCATGCTGTTCCGGGACCGGCATATTACCGTTTGCAGCATCATTCAATATTTCGGTAACTCTCTGGTCGAGCTCCGATAACTGCTCTGATGACATTTCCCTGAACTCATCCGGAACAGGCCTTTCCTCAGATACATTAACGGCAATATCCCTTCTGCGCTGTCCGGTTTGGTTTTGCTGTAAATATTCCTGTTCTGACATAAGAGATTCTGTTAATTCGCGAAATTCTTCTTCACTTACATCATCTGTAAATTCAATCAATATGCTAAGTTCCGTCTGATAATCTTCTGAGGAAAGCTTTGTTGCCATAATCACCACTACTATAAGAAGATGGAAGATTACAGTCCCAAGTATACCATTTATATTTTCTTTTAAAAGCCTCAGCATCATAATTTAATTTTGCCAGGTAAATTTGCACAGGGAATCTTTCTCTGCGGTAAACCAGGCAGTATTGCCGTTTCGTTAAAACGAGTAAGACACAAAGAAAATTTTTTAATTATTCTTATGCAAAAATAAAATGATTGTAGCAGAAAGGGGAGGAGAATCAATGATGAATCTATCTTTGTCCCAAATAAAATCTGCCTGAAATTCAGTGGTGCCTTTAGGAAAAACAAACTTTTTATCCATTTTAAGGTCTCCGATCGTTTGTGGTGCCCTGAATGCATCCACAGGTATAAAGAGATTCAAACCCCTCAGATGATTAGTGCTTAAGTTGATAATTATAAACGCTATAGAGTCATTATCATTGCGTATATATGCAAAAACCTTTCCGCCTGAGCGATTAAAGATATTCTCATTAGCCCACATCAGATCATAAAAAGATCCATTGGTAAATATTTCATGTTCTTTGAGAAGTCTGAAGATTTCTGCATAATTGCTCCTGAGTTCTGACATTTCACTGTTGAGCAAAACCCCGTTGAACTCACCTTTACTCATCCACTTCTGGTGGTTGGGCACATTCCAGTAATCATAAATGGTTGTTCTTCCATCATCACCGCTGAAACCACTTTTTCCCACAGCCGCTTCGCCTACCTCCTGTCCAAAATAGAGCATAACAGGCCCCCTGTTCATAGTCGCGGCAAGAACCATCGCAGGAATGCCTATCCATGGGTCACCTGCAAAGAAACTGGAGGCAATCCTCTGTTCGTCATGATTTTCAAGAAAACGCAGCATACGGTTTTCAAGGTCCCCTATCTTTATCCAGCATTCGGTTATAGCCCTTGTATCTGTTTTATTATCAATAATATTTCTTATTGTATCATAAAAATCAACCTTGTCGTATAAATAGTCAAATCTGCCTCTTTCTATATAATCCCTGTACAGCCCGGGCTGGTAAATCTCTGCAATGAATATGAGATCAGGGTACTTTATTTTAACCGCGGGGATTAGCCATTCCCAGAATTCAACAGGTACCATTTCTGCCATGTCAACACGAAACCCATCAATATTTTTGGAAGCCCAGTAATGGATGATTGACTTCATTTTAGTCCACACAGGAGGAATACAGCTCTGGTCGATTTTCTTGTTGTTCAGATAATCAATCCCATAATTCAGCTTTACCGTCTCGTACCAGTCCCCTTCACCCGGCATTGAACTAAAACAGTCATTTCCCGTTGCTCTGGCCGGGGATTCATAATAGGGCAATGGATGTTTCCTGTACTCAAAGGCTATTGCTTTTTCTCTGGCTCCATCCGGCAATTTTAATTCCGTGCCTGGAATATAATAGAAATCATTATTTATTGAAAAGGATTGATCTTTTTGGTCGTTTATGCCAAAATCTTCAATATCGGGATCCGGTTTCGCATCTGATTTGTAAACACGTGCAAGGTGGTTCGGCACAAAGTCCATTATAACCTTCATCCCCGCGGCATGTGTCCTGTCTACAAGTTCCTGAAATTCACTCATCCGGTTTGATACGTCAACTGCCAGATCCGGATTCACATCATAGTAGTCCTTGATAGCATAGGGTGATCCGGCTCTGCCCTTCACAATTTCAGGATAGTCATTATCGATTCCGTATTTCAAATAATCTGTTGCTACGGCATGTTCTATAACTCCTGTATACCATATATGGCTTGCTCCCAGTTCCCTTATTGAGTTCAGAGCTTTAGAATCAATATCGACAAACGTGCCACATCCGTTTTCATCGCGGGTGCCATTCTTTACAACATGATTTGATTTGTTACCGAAAAGCCGGACAAGTAATTGGTATATAACAGGCTTCATTATATCATAATTTCGGGCAAACCTAATTGTTTTTTCGTAATGCACAAGATTTACCGGCAGAAATATATTTGCATGGTGGTCATTATATGAAATATCTGTCTAATATTTCATAGTTTTGCGTTCTTATAAACTACTGATCTGTGTATTCGGAGATTATTATAAATCAAATATTAATACTTGGTTTTATTGTATGTATTGGTGTAATTGCAGCCAGGACCGGAATTATTACTGAAGCATTAAAAGAGGGTATTGCCTCGCTGGTTTTTAATATAACACTTCCCTTTTTGATAATCAGTTCTTTAACTGCACTTGACATTACCCTGGAGCTTCTCCGGAACGGGTTTCTGGTAATAGTTATGACCTATATAAGCATTTTCTTCCTTCTTTTCATGGGGCGCCTTTCCTCAATTATCCAAAAAATGAATAGGGAGACTTCATCAATCCATGTTCTTCATACGGCCTTCGGCAATGTTGTTTTTCTGGGTTTTCCCTTAATGAATGCATTGTTTCCCGGGGGTGAAGCACTCTTTTATGCCACATTGTTTTACCTTGTCTCCAATTCCGTTATGTGGACAGCGGGGGTGAATATCCTTAATCCCTCATCTGGACGCGGGATGAAGCAGAAGATGAAAAACATGCTTAATCCCAATACGATAGCTTTTATTGTCGGGATTACCCTTATGCTTACCGGAGTTAACCTGCCATCGGTTATTGATATTCCATTGGGGGGGCTGGGACAGACAACCAGCTACCTGTCAATGCTTTATATAGGAGGGGTGCTCGCGCAGACAAATATCCGGGGAGTTTTCAGGCGCCGGGAGGTGTATATATTATCATTGAATAAGATGATAATATCTCCTGTCATTCTTATCCTGTTCTTTAAGGTTATCCTCGATTTTTTCTCCCTGAACATTGATAATGTGGCCTTTTCGGTTGTGATTTTACAGGCAGGAACACCATGCATGGCAATAATTGTAGTGCTTGCCAGGATGTTCAAGGCTGATGATGGTCATGCTACGGAAAATGTTTTCATTACAACATTACTTAGTATAATTTCGCTTCCATTTCTTTACTGGATGATCGGTATCATTACTGCCTGAATACAGATGTTTGTGTATATTTGCCATTAAACCGGGGTAATATTACTCTTTCAGTTTTTAATAGTGTAAACTGTCATTTATACCAGTTTATATCAATTTATACCAATTTATACCAGTTTATACCAGTTTATACCAGTTTATACCAGTTTATTTCAGACTATGCCCAAAATTATTGCGATATATTTCTGGCTTTTGTTTGCAACATTTATATTTAAACCATATAATGCCTTTGCACAATTAGATATATGGCCTTACTTAAAGCAATTGGAGCTCAATTTTCCTGAAGATATCGGTAACAGGATAGAAGACATTTATAAGCAAAAGGATAAACTATCTAAGATTATTTCCGATGCTTCTGAAGAGAACGAAATGGAGATGCTTGAAGAGGCTTTCAGCAGGTTATTTTCTCTTAGCAATTCATTATATGAAATTTATGACAGTTATTCCAAAAAAATACTGTCAGAAATTCCAGAACCTTTGCCGGTTGAATTTGACAGGCCTCTTGAGTTTGAGCGCCGTGCCGAAAATAATATGAAAAAAGCCGCTATAATCCGTAGAGAAGCTGGTAAAAATGAGGATTTTACTGAGTCATTGCAGTTGTATGAGATGGCTCTTGACCTGGAGATGATTGCTTTGTTAAACAAGGGAAGGGCACTAAAGATTTATCAGGACTATCCTGTAATTTATGAATATCCATGGGATGAGGACTTTACAGTAATGGATGGGAGTCCGGTCAGGGCATTACGAGTTATAGAAATTGATCGCGATCTACTGGAAGAAAGAGTTAAACCAACAGATCTCACAGAAATAGAAGGTGTTGCGTTTATAATTCAGATAGCCGCACATTCTGAGAAGCTTTCCGAAGCCGAAATAAAATCCATATACAGTGGTGATATGGATGTCAACATGATTTATGAGGATAACTGGTACAAGTACTATCTGGGACCCTGGGAAAGATATGAGGAGGCTGAAAAAGTAAATAAAACCCTCAATATAAGAAATGCTTTTATTGCTGCTTATATAGACGGTAAGCGTTTGAGCGTTAGTGAAGCCAGGAGAAGGCAGGCCCGGCAGGACTGATGACTGATGGCCCCGAATCCCGGCTCTGAAGGAAAATTTTCCATGACCTTCAATATGATAAGATCAATACTTTATTTATATTTCTAATTATTGCCCGATATGTGTTATCATTACTCAATCTCAAAGACAGCATCGGAAATTGCCACAAGGTATAATATTGATCTTAGATTACCTGAAATAAATCCTGAGCCTGTGTATTATCATGTAAATGGATTTAACCATAATCTTTTACCTGTTGTTTATAAAGAGTTTAATTCAGATTATTTAAAGTTGGAGTTGATGCAATGGGGACTGGTTCCCGGATGGGTGAAAGGGGAGGAGCAGGCTCAAAAGATCAGGTCCCGTACTCTTAATGCAAGATCAGAGACTGCCGATTCAAAGCCCAGTTTCCGGGCTGCATTTCGATACAGACCCTGTCTGGTACCAGCCACCGGTTATTTTGAGTGGATGCATCACAATCGAAATAAATACCCATTCTTTATTTTTCTGACTGCACACAGTATTTTTTCCTTTGCAGGGCTCTGGGAAGAGTGGATAAATGAATCCACAGGTGAAATACTCAGATCCTTTTCAATACTAACTTGTGATGCAAATTCGCTGGCAGCCAGGATACACAACTCAAAAAAACGGATGCCTGTGATAATCGGAAAAGACCATGAGGAGACATGGGTTTCTCCCTGCCCCGACACAGGAGATCGCCGTCAACTGCTTAAGCCTTATGATACGGAAGGGATGAGTGCTTACAGTATTGGCAGATTGATAAGCTCAAAAGGGCAGAATTCGAATATTCCTGAGGTACTTGATCCAGTTGCTTATAAGGAGCTCAATTGAGAAAGGTATGAGCAAATTAACATATATGAACAGGTTTAAGTTGATAATTGAGCCGTTTTTTATATCTTGTCCACTCAATTAAAACCTGATAACAGTCATCAACAACTCAGTGAAAGAGTCATTATATATCTGATTATTCATGATTATTGAAACAAGGGCCTATGCCCGTGCAGGTTTGCTGGGAAATCCTTCTGATGGATATTTCGGCAAAACCATATCTGTAATTATAAGGAACTTCGGGGTCTCAATCTCCATATATGAAACTCCTGAACTCAGAATTGAAGAGACGGAAGTTGATCTCAACACTTTTCGTAATGTTTACCATATGGTCGATTCTGTTCAATTAAGCGGTTATTATGGCGGAACAAGGCTTATAAAGGCAGCAATAAAAAAATTCGTGGAATACTGCGAATCAAAGAATTTCCGGCTTGGCCACAAGAATTTCACCATCCGTTACAGACCATCAATTCCCCGGCAGGTAGGACTGGCAGGATCAAGTGCTATTATTACCGCGACAATGAAGGCATTAATGCAGTTTTATGATGTTGAAATACCCAAGCATTTACTTCCAACCATTATTTTAAAGGCAGAAACTGAGGAGCTCGGAATAAATGCAGGGTTGCAGGATAGGGTAATTCAGGTTTATGAGGGCTGCGTTTTCATGGATTTTGAAAAAAGTAACATTGAGAAGAATGGTTATGGCAAATACAGCCCTATTGATCCTGCATTGCTGCCAAAACTCTATCTTGCCTATAAAGTCGAGCTGGGAAAAGTATCGGGTGCAGTGCTGAATACAATAAGAGAAAAATACGAAAAGGGAGATAGTTTTGTTTCAGACACTCTTAAAGAAATAGCTGAACTTGCAGAACAGGGGAAAACAGCGATTATTGAAAAAGATCATAAAACACTTAACTACTTGATTAACAGGAATTTTGATTTAAGATGCAAGATCATGAATATTTCCGACAGCAATAAACAAATGGTGATGACAGCAAGGAGCTGCGGAGCTTCTGCAAAATTTTCCGGATCGGGCGGTGCAATTATCGGGGTGTATGAAGATGATGAAATGTTGCGACGACTGATCGTTAATTTAAAAAAAGTAAATGCCAGAGTCATTAAACCAATAATAATGTAATCAATTATGTTATGATAAAGAAAGCAGTTATTCCGGCAGCAGGCCTGGGTACCAGGTTCCTTCCCCAAACCAAGGCACAACCTAAAGAGATGCTGCCTATTATTGATACACCGACCATACAGTATGTTGTTCAGGAATGTGTAGATTCGGGGATTGAAGATATCCTGATTATTTCGGGAAAGGGTAAACGTTCAATTGAGGACCATTTTGACAAGAATTTTGAGCTTGAAACCAGGCTTCAGGAAAAGAAGGATGAAGTTCTTTATACCCATCTGAAGCACATTGAAAACATGGCAAATATTCATTTCATCAGGCAAAAAGAACTGAACGGACTGGGAGATGCTATTTATCATGCAAGGTTTCACTGTGAACATGAACCTTTTGCAGTTTTATTAGGCGATACCATCATCGATTCTGTAATTCCTGTTACACAGCAATTAATTGATTCGTATGAGCAATATGGCCAGACTGTTATAGCAGTTGAAACTGTTCCCTGGGAAAACGTTTCCAGATATGGTATTACTGTGGGCGATAACCTGAGCACCAAAGTTATCCGGTTAAAGGAGCTGATTGAAAAACCGGACCGTAAGAATGCTCCCTCAAATATGGCAATTGCTGGTCGCTATATTCTTACTCCCCAGATTTTCAGGGCCTTGGAAAAAACACCAAGAGGGAAAGGCAATGAAATCCAGCTTACAGATGCACTGCAATTCCTCTTGAAAGAAGAAGGAATTGTTGCTACCCTTATTGAAGGTAAACGTTATGATATGGGCAACAAAATGGATTTTTTAAAAACCACCGTTGAGTTGGCTCTGAAGAGAAAGGAGTTCTCTGAAGAGTTTGAGGAATTTCTACGGGAAACCATTGCAAAGATTGACGAGGAAAGAAAAAACAATCCAGTAAAACAAAAGAACTTTTGAATGAAGCTCCATTAATCTTCGTCAGACAAAATAGTATTCGCATGAAATAAACAATCCGGTGCTAACAGCCTTGTAACATGACTTATGTAGTCTTTCCAGGTTATAATTTAGAAGCGGTTAATAAAATCAATTTGGATATATAGTTTTAATCTAAACTTTAAAGGTTATGAATGATAATACTAAATTTGGTATTTCTTTATCTCTTTATGGAGGGATAACTATACTTTCTGTTCCATTTTTTCAATCATGCGATGCTAAGGATGCTTCGGAAACCAGTCCGCCAAATATCGTTTTTATACTTATAGATGATCAACGATATGATTTTTTGAGCTTCCTTGGACATCCATGGATAAAAACACCCAATATCGACAGGCTTGCAGAAAATTCTGTTTATTTTGAAAATGCTTATGTTACCACATCACTTTGTTCTCCCAGCAGGGCATCAATATTAACAGGTATGTATGCACACGCGCATACCGTTATTGATAATGATACTTTTCTGCCGCTTGAGTTGCCCCGGTTTGCCTCAGTTCTTCAAAAAGGAGGATATAAAACTGCATTCCTTGGAAAATATCACATGGGACCCGGCTCAGACCCTCAACCGGGATTTGATTACTGGTTATCTTTCTCAGGTCAGGGAAAATATGTCGATCCCGATTTCAATCTGAATGGAGAAAACTTCTCCATGGAGGGTTATATGACAGATATTCTCACAGATTATGCTGTTGATTTCATACATGAAAATGTTAAAAACAATAACCGGTATTTCCTTTACTTGTCTCACAAGGCTGTTCATGAGGATTTTACACCTGCCGAACGACATAAAGGATATTACAGTGACCTTATAATTCCACGGCAGGCTACATTTGAAAATACCGAGCAGAATAATGCTGGTAAACCTGAATGGGCAGTCAAACAACGGAGAAGCTGGCATGGCGCAGAAAGAGAAAATCTCGGGGGGTTTGATAATTTTTTCCGCAGGTACAGCGAATGCATGCTTGGGGTAGACGAAAGCGTTGGACGGATAGTTCAAACCCTTGAAGACCTTGATGAACTGGAGAATACGCTTATTATCTATTTTAGCGATAACGGTTATATGATGGGGGAACATGGCCTTATTGACAAAAGGGTCATGTATGAAGAATCAATCAGGGTACCCCTGTTTTTTCATTATCCTGCCATGATAAAAGAACATGTTATGAGAAGTGAGTTTGCCCTGAACATTGATCTCGGGCCCACGATATTAGATTTTGCTAATCTGGAAATACCTGAAGCCATGCACGGTAAATCGCTGTTTCCTCTTATCAAAAATCTGGAAACAGAGTGGAGAAAAGATTTTATTTATGAATATTTCTGCGATCCCCAGGCTCCTCAGACCCCTACGATTATTGGATTACGAACTGAACAGTATAGTTATATCCCCCCCCAGGGAATATGGGGAATAAGTGAACTCTATGATATGCATAAAGACCCCGAACAGAGAAATAATTTGTTTAAGGATATTACTTTTGGGCAAAGGTATGGAACTTTCCCGGTTACAGTACGTAACCAGGATTCCGAGTTATATCAGATTATTATGCCTCTGGAAGAGCGTATTAATGAAATTCTTGAAGAGACAGGAGGACGAAGAAAAGCAAGTTGGAAAGCGTTTTAGAAAATATTCATTATTTTATTGATTTTTTTTCAAAGTAAAGAGGCCGCCCTTTTGAGACAGCCTCTTTACTATATTTATTGTTAACTACTAAAAAATTGGCATATTAATATCTTAACCAATAATCCTAATTCATCTCATTTCTGCTAATATTTTACTACCAATCGGTTCACCTCTCCACTTGATTTGCTTTATCATATCCATATTTCTGTTGATTGCTGCCTCTGGCAACCTGGCATAACCAAGCATTTCAGATAATTCCTGACCGTCAGTAATGCTCCATATTATGAATCTGACCAGCTCTTCAGCTTGTGCACGATTATTTATAGCATTGTTTTTATCAAGGTGTTCATAAACCAACATCCATGCAAATCCGGCAATCGGATAACCATTGGGTGCCGGGGTATTGGTGAACAGAACCCTTGTATCTGCAGGAAGATTAATATTTGCAGCCTCAGTAGTTGCACTAAAACTTGGCACTATGGTATTCCCGGATGAGTTAATTATTGATCCGTATGATATATCATTAATCAATGCATAGGCCAGGCTGTTATACCCAATAGCACCCGGTGTATTCATTACAACTCCGGCCACCCCTTCATTACCATTGGCACCGATTCCGGTTGGCCAATTTACACTGGTTCCAAAACCTACTCTCGCTCTCCATTCATCAGATACATTGGTGAAGTAACTTGTCCAAATATTGGTGGTGCCAGAACCGTCGGAACGGTGTACTACCGTAATTGGAAGAGCAGGTAAATTTCTCCCGGGGTTAAGAGCTGTTATCTTTGCATCATTCCATCGGGTTATATTTCCCATATAGATGTTAACAAGAACATCAGCGTTGAATACCAGACCTTTATCAATTCCTGGTATATTATATGTTGCTACCACATCTGCCAGGGTAATCGGCATATTAAATGCTTTTCCCCCAGTTTTGCTTTCCAGATCAGTAACTATTTCATCAGAAAGAAATGCTTCGGTCATTCCAAACATGATTGTCTGTTCAGTGAACTGACGTATGCCTCCTCCTGAACCGATAGACTGATAATTAATAGTTACCCTTCTATTGGTTAGATCTCTGTATTCATCTGCCATTGCCGTAACAAGTGGTGCAGGGAAAGATGCGCCAGCTCCTAAAAGGTCCACACGCTGCCTGCTTTGGCCTGTAACCTCGTTACTGTCCATAAAACCGGCATTAAGGATCAGAATACCTGAAAAGATCGTTGTAAATAATACTTTATTTAGTTTTATTGTTTTCATTTTTTGATTGTTTTAGTTTGAACTTTGATTTTGTTTACTTTTTAAAGTATTTTAAATTACATTATTAATTTGTTGCCACACCACATTAACACTCAGAAATTGTATTGTGCCCGCAGAACACCCAGTACCGGGCTTAGGTCCTCCAGGTAGTCCACGTCAACAATAACCAGATTAAACATGAACCGGAGTCTGGAAGTAATATAATGATTCAGTCCCACGGTAATATTACTTTGCTCTCCACCGGTAAATCCTGCATCGTTGAGATCCATATAGCTGTAACGGACTAATAATTCCCATGCTCCTTTTTCACCTGAGGGGGATATAGTACCTACTGAACCCTTGGAATAGGGACGGCTTTCTCCGGTAAGGACATAACCGGTCTGAATGTGAAATCCGCTAAAAGTGGGGTTATCTCCATTATTTCCATTAACTCCATTAAGACCATTATCACCATTATCTCTGTTAACTGTTACCTGAAGGTATTCTCCTTCAATTGACCAGGGACCATTAATATAAAGAAGTTCAAATCCTGCTTTTAAAGTGCTGCTGGCTTCTGAAACCGTGGCATCTATCAGTCTCAGACTTCCACCCTTGCTGTCGCGTGCCTCTGGGCGGTCCCTGAAACGGACGGTATTATTATCCATCAGGTTCTCATAAACAACGGAGGCTCCTGCATGCAAGGTTCCACCTCCTAATTCGGGAGCAAATACTCCCCTGAAGGCAATACCAAGCGGCATATCATCAACAAGTTGCCCTCTTTGTCCCAGGGCCCTTCCAAAAACCATGCTTTTAAAGCCCACGGTACTTCCGAACAATTCATAGGCAATACCCATGCGACGTGCATCAGCTATAACATTAGTCGGAGTTGAACGTTCTATAAACGACATTTCATTTGAACTTGTAAGTTCATTCAATCCTTGAGGTACCTTGAACTGACCAATCCAAAGGCGGCCACCATTTTCAAATGAACGGCGCAGACGAAAATCGTTGGGAGATACCCCACCATCAGCAAAGTCAACTTCAATCCGTCCGTCCCATTTATCGGCTACAGTTCCTCCCCCTCCCAAACGTGCGCGGCGGTTATTGAAACCACTGCTAAAAGCATCTGCATCATTAATTCCATAGAAAACATCCATATGTAAACGACCACGAATCCTAAAATCCTGAGCTTCCGTACCTTGTACTAAAAACATAAAGGATAGCAGGGATAAAAAAACTGCTTGATAAAAAATCTTTTTTTCTGATTTCATTTTAAAAATTTTAATAGGTTAATTGTGAGTTTTAATTTCGGTTCAAAATTATCATGTTGTTGTTTCATCCTTGTTAAGTAATATTTGCATTTTAGTTACTTTTATCCAGTCTAACCTGATTAATTCTTAAACTTAGAAATATTATTGATCCTTTTAACTTTAGTCTGACTAATTCAGAAATTCAAAAATAACCCTGATCCTTTGAGTCCTGGAGATAAATAATATTACCTTGTTGACTGATATCCTCCGGAGTGAATTAACAGGTAACTGGTTTCAGGGGGAAGGAGGGTGGTTATGTGTCAGAGGACATTGAAAAACTGTATTCAAATGAGACCTCTCCGTCATTTTCAATTACAAAGTAATAGTTGGTTTCAGGGTTAAGATCTCTTAACTCAACCCGGTAATAATATCCGTTTTTGGTATCTCTTTTATGGTAGGTAGATTTCATTACTATCTTTCCGCTTTGGGCAGGTCCGGCTTTGAAAGAGTATTTTGACAGATCTCTGCCATGACTGACTGTATCATATAAAATATAGTAATTATCACAAAAACTTATCGTTCTCCAGGTGATTATAACCTTCCCTGTATGATTCCCGGAAAAAATAACCTGAGTATTCACTGGTCGTAAACAATTACCGTTTCCAAAGTCATATCCCTGCGTCAGTAAATAGCTGAAGGATAGTACTACCGAGCTGATAATAAGCAAAGTAAGGAAAATATGTTTTGGCTTCAACATACTGTTTATCTTATATAAGGTGCAAATTACCGCATCAGTATTAAGAAGACTTTACACATTTGTTAAGATATTGTTACTTATTGGTATAATTATTTTTGATGGCACGGCCAAAGGATACCTCATACGCATGTTTCCAGTCCCATTGACCGATAAGCTATTTGGATTCTTTGACAGTCCGGCCGGCGAGAAATGAGAGGGGAAAAGCAGAATTTATAAGGTTATATTAATGGACGGGAGAATTATTCAGGGTTTATTCGTTATTTTTGTAGAAATGCCGAAGTAATGAACAAAAGTAATTATTTATCCCAGTCAATAATCGGGGGCAGTATTAAAGAAAGTATTTATTATTATGACCATAGTTGATAAGAATATTGATAAGATTAGAGCATTATGCGATAAACATAAAGTAACAAGGTTATTTGTATTTGGCTCGGTTTTGACTGATAACTTCAATAAT
>SLKJ01000174.1 GCA_007134675.1 Bacteroidales bacterium | reverse complement strand
GGTTCCAGATCATATTTTTCCTTCAGGGAGCTGATATATGATTTGATTTTTTGTATTACGGCGAAGCATTCTGTAATTTCATCTTGTGTAAGTGATCTGGTAATTTTATGCATTACAAGGTCATCCTGGTAAATCAACTCTTTTTTCAACTCGTCAATTGATTTTTCAACAACTATCAGGGATGATGAAAATGATCTTTTATGGTTTTGAGTTAAAGTAATTTTATCCATTTTGTTCGTTTGTTACTGAATATTTACTTCTAACTTTTTTTGCCATTAGTTTTTGTTTTTTCATAACAGCGATTTTATCGCTTATGCTGTCATCATAATCCCTTTTACTACTAATGCTTTCTTCAATTATTTCTTTGAGATTCTGCAATAGATTGAATACAACTTCATCAAAATAGTGTTTGAATTTCCGGAAAGATTCCTGGATCTTATAATTGATATTTGATTGGATCCTACCGGCATTGGGATTAATGAGTTCAATACAGTTTGTATGCATTTGTTTTAATATTCTCTTTTTTACGATTGAATCAGGCAGTAGCCGGTAAAAAAAGCTACTTTTAATTGATGGGATATAATAGGTGGGTTCTTTTTTAAAGTAAAACCCGGTATAAACATCCAGATCAAAGGTTGTAATCAGTGTTTTTATATTTATGCCCAAAATCTCCTGGATTCGATCTGCAATTTGATTAAGAAATGATTGTGATTGCTGGCTGTACTGGACCAAAATATCATGAAATTCTTTTTTTACCGATTCTTCAAGATTTTTTTTAAGCGCTTCAAAATTACTGGTAATCTCTTTAACTAATTCCTGATTAAATGTTTCTGTATCTGTTTTTAAAATCTGGTTCCAGGTTTGATCAGCTTTTTCTAAAAATAGCTCGTGGAATCTTGCTTCAAGAACCTGCCTCTCTTTTTCGGTTTTGTTGGTGACCATCTGCTGCAACTGATTAATGCGGTTTTTTACAACAGTTTCAAAATCATCCTTTCCTGAAATAAAAAAGTCAATTGAAGATTGCAGGGAATCTCTTTTCTCTTCAAGCTTAACAAGTGGCATTTTAAGCGAATCCATACGCAATGTGATCAGGGTATCAAGCTGGTCTGACAGGACTAAAAGCCTTCTTGCAGAGTTTTCTACAAGAAGCTGATCTTTTTCACTGGTAATTTGCTTATATATTTCTTCTTTCAGGTTTTTTATGTTTCCGGTGCTGTTTGCCTGGCTCTTTGATTTGTTTCTATGATTTAAGTATTCTTTTGCTGATACATTTATCAAATTGACTTCGTTCTCTTTACTGTTGAAAAATTTCTGAAGCATATTTTTATTGTATTCAGTCATCTTCTTCAGTTCAGGCTTACTTAGAAGATCTGTTTTATTCATAACAAAGAGCAGGTTTGGGATAGTCTCCATCACTTTTTTCAGAAACTCCTCATCCGCTTTACTGATAGGCAGGTCAGCACTCAGAACAAAAAGTGCTGCATCAATGCGGGGAATGAAATCAACAGTAACGTCAGTATTATTCTCGAATAATGAACCAATCCCCGGAGTATCCACGAGTGTCAGTTGCTGCAGGATGGATGCACTGGTAAAGATCCTTACAAATTTCACCTTCTTCCTGTTCTTTGGATTTAGTTCCTCGGAAACATATTGCCCGATTATATTTAAATCGATACTTTCAGTATTACCGTTTAAGAAGGTTACTTCAACCGAGGTTCGTTTACCATATTCGAAAAAAGTTATCACGGAGGTAAGGGGCGTAACATCGACCGGGGCAATTTCCTGACCGATCAGGGCATTTATGAGTGTCGATTTACCACGTTTGAAAAGCCCTATAACTACCAGGTAGAACCAGCCGGAAACAATTTTATCACGGAGTTCTGTCAACCCTGAAAGGATATCCTTTTCCTTCAGATCAGCTGCAATTTCTGAAATTAAAATGATATCATCTAATATACTATTGGTATCCTGCATTTTAAGGTACAGTTTTGCTTGAGAATGATTAATTCTCAATAATGGAATATTTTATTAAGCAAATGGTTTTGACCGGATGGTTACTTTATTTGTTGCTGAATGCTTCAATGCCGGCAAACTTTGCTGCATTTCCGAGCTGATGCTCGATCCGCATCAATTGGTTAAATTTTTCAATCCGCTCCCCCCTGCACCCACTGCCGGTTTTCAAATGCCCTGCGTTAACAGCAACAGTAAGATCTGCAATAAAACTGTCGATGGTTTCCCCGCTGCGGTGAGAGATAAAGGCATTATAATTATTTCTGTAGGCATGCTCAATCGTCTCCAGGGTTTCCGAGACCGTGCCAATCTGGTTCAGCTTGATAAGTATGGAATTGGCAACACCTTTACCTATCCCCTCGGAAAGGATTTTCTTATTGGTACAAAAAATATCGTCTCCAACAATCTCAATTTTTCTTCCAAGTGCTATTGTCAGGTTTTTCCATCCCTCCCAGTCATTTTCAGCCAAACCGTCTTCAATAAGGATTATCGGGTACTTGTTTACCCAGGTTTCCCAGAGACCTATCAGCTCGTCACTTGATAAAAATTTCCCGGTGCTCTTAAAGAGTTTATATTTCCCGTCTTCCCACATTTCGCTGGCAGCAGGGTCCAGACAAATTGAAACATCAGTGCCTGGTGTATACCCTGATTTGCTGATCGCCTCCAGAATAACCTCAACGGCTTCATCATTGGATTTCAGGTCAGGGGCAAATCCGCCTTCATCTCCCATACCCGTGCTGTACCCTTTTGATTTAAGAACCAATTTCAGATTGTGAAAAACTTCTACGCCCATACGGATAGATTCTGAAAAGGAGGATGCATTGTGTGGAGCAATCATGAACTCCTGGAAATCAACATTGTTATCCGCATGTTTGCCACCATTGATGATGTTGAGGCAGGGAACGGGCATCAGGTATGAGTTTGTTCCGCCAATGTATTGATATAGCGGAATACCGGCACTTGATGCCATTGCCCGCGCATAGGCCATTGAAACGGCAAGAATGGCATTTGCCCCCAGCTTTTTCTTATTGGGTGTACCATCAAGCTGTATCATTGTCTCATCAAGTTCACGCTGGCTGGATATTTGTTTTCCTTCAAGTGCAGGAGCAATCAGGTTATTCACATTTTCAACTGCTTTAAGCACACCTTTGCCAAGGTAACGGTTTTTATCACCATCCCTGAGTTCATAGGCTTCGCGTTCGCCGGTGGATGCTCCGCTTGGAACCATTGCCCTGCCTGCAGTGCCATTCTCAAGTAACAAATTGGCTTCAACTGTTGGATTACCGCGCGAATCGAGGATTTCAATTGCTTCGACATTTTTTATTTTCATAGCTGATTAATTAAGATTTAATATTATGGACCTTACCTGTTTATAGATGTATAAAACATTTTTGCAGATGTAAATTACCTGACAACCCTGGAATATCTTGGGCATATTGAATGTTTTGAAAAAAGCTAGTTGATACTTTCCCGGTATTCAGATATAGCTTGTAAGGGCGGAAAAACCGGTCAGAATGTAACTTGGTGGGCGACTGTAAGGTGAACTTGTTCATAAAGCTGATTTCCTGTTAAAGACGGGTGTCCTGCAGGAGTTATCAGCTTTTTAGGGCGGTTCATGGCTAACTCCATAGCCGCGATAAAAATAGATAATTTTTTGATATTTACAAAGACGCAATTCCTTAGAGGGGTTGCCTTCATGGTTTAAGATAACCTGAAATCCTGATGGGTAATTTAAAATTACTTAGAATCTTTTCCTGCCTTATACCTTATTATTTCTACTTTTTCAATTGTTATCAGGCCACCAGATTTTGATTGCTCAAATAGCTGATCGACTGATTTGATGAACTCCCTGATTTTTTCTTCCTTGTCGACTATTTCAATTACCAAAGGCAGATCAGAGGAAATCTCTAATAGTTTTGTAGTGTGGATTTTTGAGTTTGCACCAAAACCCATTATGCCCCGTGTAACTGTAGCACCCGAGAGTCCTTGCTTTTTCGCTTCAAAGACGATTTCTTCGTATAACGGATGTTGCCCGTGCTTATCAGACTCCCCGATGAAGATGCGAAGAAGTTTTGCATCAGGATTATTTTCCATTTCCTAAAAAAGTTTAATAATCGCAAATCCGATAAATGTTGCAATAATGCCGACTACCACGCTTGAAGAGATGTAAGCAGTCGCATAAAAAAATTGTCCGTCACGAAACAGACTAAGTGACTCAATTGACAAAGCGGAAAAGGTCGTAAACCCCCCAAGCAGTCCAGTTGCAAGGAACAGTCGCCACTCTTGTGTAAGATTGCCTCTGTCCGTTAAGCCGAAAACCAGTCCGATAAGAAAACAGCCGATTAAATT
>SLKJ01000039.1 GCA_007134675.1 Bacteroidales bacterium | reverse complement strand
TTTTGAGAATTAACAAAATTATGACTTACAGGATGAACCGCTGCGCTTTCCCATAAAATTTTTTCATGCGTCTGTGTGTAATTTTACGCAGAAAAAATTTTATGTACATTTGTTTGTGATATTTAAATTTATTTCATAATATTGCACATTCTAAATAAGTAAATATGACCGGATTTTCTGTTAATACTTATATATATCATCATCATTTTGATGCGGATTAGGTATGCAGAAAAACCGAAAAGATGATTTATAATTCAGAAAAGGTCTGCATGCTGGTTGCAGGCCTTTTTTTTTACATGACATTATTACAATAGATAATTCTCCATGATACTATAGTTTCACAAAGAAAAATATATAAAATGGAAAAAATAAAAATTGCCATTCAGAAATCAGGAAGGTTAAGTGAAAAATCGCTCGATATTATAGCAGAGGCCGGCATAAACCTTATCAATGGATCGAGAAAACTTATTTCTCTTGCATCCAATTTTCCTCTTGAGATATTATATCTCAGGGATGATGATATCCCTCAATATATAGCAGACGGAGTTGCTGATGCTGGTATTGTTGGTGAAAATGTTCTGGCGGAATCAGGAGCACAACTTAAGGTACTCGAACGACTGGGTTTTGCGCGATGCCGGCTTTCTCTTGCAGTTAATAAGTCATTAGATTATTCAGACCCGGAATATTTTGAAGGTAAAAGAATTGCCACTTCTTTTCCCGGTATCCTGAAAACGTGGCTGGATAAGAACAAAATAAATGCGGAGATACATGTCATTAACGGTTCGGTTGAAATAGCAACCGGCATAGGGCTGGCAGATGCTATTTTTGATATTGTCAGCTCGGGCAGCACCCTGCTCAGTAACGGTTTGAAAGAGGTGGAGAAGGTTATGGATTCTGAGGCCGTATTGCTTACCTCTCCGGAAATGTCAGATGGAAAAAGGGAGATATTGGATGAGTTCCTTTTCAGACTGCGTGCGGTGCTGGCGTCAAGGAACAATAAGTATATATTACTGAATGCCCCGGATGAAAATCTGGATAATATAATCAATGCCATACCGGGTATGAAGAGCCCTACTGTGCTCCCTCTTGCTTTGAAAGGCTGGAGCTCGGTTCATTCTGTAGTAAATGAAAATGATTTCTGGCAGGTTATCGGGAAATTGCGTGACTTCGGAGCGGAGGGAATTCTGGTAATCCCTATAGAAAAAATGATTGTCTAACTAAAAAAAATGGGTCATGCAGATCGTTATTAATCCATCCGTCAGGGAATGGGAAAAACTTTGCAGCCGGCCTTTGCTGGATTTTTCCAGGCTTGAAACAGAGGTCAGGGCTATTATGGAGGATGTCAGAAACAGTGGGGACGAAGCACTCCGGAGATTCAGCAAAAAATTTGATGGTGTTGAAGTTAATGAACTGGAGGTTAGCAGTAGTGAGCTCAGAAATTCCGGAGATTATCTGGATCAGCGGCTGAAAGATGCAATCAGCCTGGCAGCTAAAAATATAGAAGCGTTCCATAAGGCACAGAAGCCCCGTGAAGTTAAGGTAGTTACTATGCCAGGGGTAGAATGCAGGATGAAATACCTGCCGGTTGACAGGGTAGGACTCTATATTCCGGGTGGAACTGCACCGCTTTTTTCAACTGTACTTATGCTTGGTATTCCAGCCCGTATAGCCGGTTGCCGCGAGGTAATTCTCTGTACACCGCCTGATAAATCAGGAAAAATACACCCTGCAATCTTGTATGCCGCTTTAAAATCATCAGTTACATCGGTTTACATGACCGGAGGCGCTCAGGCTGTTGCTGCCATGGCATGGGGAACTGAAAGTATACCGATGGTTGATAAGATCTTCGGGCCTGGCAATCAGTGGGTAACTATGGCAAAACAGATAGCTGCCAGCGCCGGAATTGCCATAGATCTTCCTGCAGGCCCTTCTGAAGTTGCCGTGATAGCGGACCAGTCAGTACCAGCTTCATTTCTGGCAGCTGATCTCCTTTCCCAGGCTGAGCATGGCGAGGACAGCCAGGTTCTGCTGTTAACCACTGAGAAAAGTATTATTGAACCGGTACAAATTGAAATCGAGCGCCTGCTGAACAGACTTCCCCGAAAGGAAATAACGGGTAAAGCACTTGATCACTGTAAAATAATTGTTTTTGACAGCTACGATGTCTTAATGGAGTTTATTAATACCTACGCCCCTGAACACCTGATTATTGCAACTGCCAATTACAGACAGCTTTCTGAAAAGGTGCGCAATGCAGGTTCTGTTTTTCTTGGTAATTATACTCCCGAAAGTGCCGGTGATTATGCTTCAGGCACCAACCACACACTTCCTACAAATGGTTTCGCCAGGGCATGGAGCGGTGTTGGAACAGGGGCTTTCATGAAAAGAACAAGTTTCCAGGAAATATCTGCTGAGGGTCTTAAGACTCTCGGACCTATGGTGGAGTTCATGGCCCAGGCTGAAGAGCTTGAGGCACACAGGCAGGCCGTCAAGGTCAGACTGGATTATATTACCAACCAATCTAATGTCTCATGGGATCAATCAATTCACTGATAAGGAATAATATAAGGAATCTTAAACCTTACTCTTCAGCGAGGGATGAATATGAGGGAGAAGACGCTGTTTTTCTTGATGCCAATGAAAATCCCTGGTTCCCACCGCTTAACAGGTATCCTGATCCGCGACAGCGTGCACTGAAAAAGGTAATTTCACGAATGAAGTCCGTCAGGGAGGAAAATATATTTCTCGGAAACGGAAGTGATGAAGCCATCGATATCCTGATAAGGGGATTCTGTGAACCTGGAAGTGATAATATTGTGTCAATTGATCCCAGCTATGGAATGTATGAAGTTGCAGCAGCCATAAGCGGTGTTCGGTATATAAAGGTGCCACTCGGGGAGAGCTTCGAACTTGACCATTCAGTTCTGAAAAAGGCCGTGGATGCAAATACCCGGATTATTTTCTTATGCTCACCCAACAATCCTACAGGCAACAGCTTTCTGCAAAGTGATATAAATGATATATTCAGGTGGTATGGCGGACTGCTGATTATTGATGAAGCCTATATTGATTTTTCTGATAAACCGGGGGTTTTGAGAGAGATAGGGAACTTCGAAAGACTTGTCGTATTGCAGACACTTTCAAAGGCATGGGGCAGGGCAGGAATAAGACTGGGGATGGCTTTTGGCAATGAGGGGGTAATCAGTGTTATGAACAAGATAAAACCACCATATAACATTAATTCTCTGACAATTCAGGAGGCAATTGCAACTCTTGAAAATATGGATGTTAAGAACCAGCGCGTAAAGGAAATAGTTTCTGCACGGAAGATGCTGGAGCAGAAGCTTGAAAAGCTGCCCATGGTAAGGAGAATATATCCTTCAGACGCCAATTTTCTGCTGGTCCGCGTAGATGATGCCGATAAACTCTATAAATACCTGTCCGACAACAAAATCATTGTACGTAACCGTTCAGGTTCAACCGGATGTAAAAACTGTATCCGGATTACTATAGGCACTGATCGGGAGATTGACCTGTTGCTGGAAGCCTTGAATAATTATTAAACCAATATCAATATTATATGCAGAAGAAAGCATTGTTTATTGACCGTGACGGGACATTGATTGTAGAGCCTCCTGATGATTTCCAGGTAGACAGCCTGGAAAAACTGGAATTTCTGCCGGGTGTTTTCCGGGCGATGTACAATATCAGCAAACATCTTGATTATGAGCTTGTAATTGTTACTAACCAGGATGGTTTGGGCACAGCAGTTTATCCCGAAGCTGATTATAACAAAGTGCAGAATAAGATGCTTAAGGCTTTTGAAAATGAAGGAGTGGTTTTTGACAATATTCTGGTCGACCGCTCACTACCGGAAGAGAACCTCCCGACAAGAAAGCCGGGGACCGGTCTGTTTGCTCCCTACATGTCCGGTGAATATGATCTTGGATCCTCATGGGTAATCGGAGATCGCATAACTGATATACAGCTTGCCTCAAACCTGGGTTCAAAGGGTATACTCATAGGTGAGAATTCAAGGTGGAATGAAATAAGGAACTTATCTCTTGATGAAAGCTGCAGCCTCATAACAAACAGCTGGAATGAAATTTTCATGCATCTTCTTTTGCCGGAGCGGATTTCACAGGTAAAACGTGAAACATCGGAAACAAAAATTGATATCAGACTTTCGCTGGACGGGAACGGTAAGGCAGATGTGTCAAGCGGACTCGGATTTTTTGACCATATGCTTGAACAGATTGCCCGGCACTCAGGATGTGATCTTTTTATAAGAGTTGATGGTGATCTGCACAGGGATGAGCACCATACAATAGAGGACACAGGGCTTGCTCTCGGAAAGGCGTTTCTTGAGGCGCTCGGAAATAAAAGGGGTATTGAACGTTACGGATTCTTTCTGCCGATGGATGATTCTGCAGTACTTTCGGGACTTGATTTCGGCGGTCGTTCCTGGCTTAACTGGGAAGTTGAGTTTAAGAGGGAAAAGATTGGTGACGTACCTACCGAGATGTTTTCCCACTTTTTTCACTCGTTTTGTGAAGAGGCAAAATGTAACCTGTACATCAGGGCTACCGGGAAAAATGAACATCATAAGATAGAGGCCATATTCAAAGCTTTTTCGCGCTCGATACGTATGGCTGTTAAACGTGAGCCCCTGAATTATGAATTGCCCACGACCAAAGGATTGCTTTAGGTAAGACCCAGTGATTGCAAGAGAAAATAATGTCAGAAAGTTTTCAGACCTCCTAAAATAAGTGAAGTGAACCAGAACATAATAATTATTAAATACAATGCCGGCAATATCAGGTCAGTGGATTTTGCACTGCGCAGACTTGGTGTTAATGCTGAAATAAGCGATGATCCTTTAAAGATCAGGGCGGCGGACAAGGTTATTTTTCCCGGGGTAGGAGAGGCTTCAGGAACAATGGAGTATCTCAGGAAGCGGGGATTGGATGAGGTGATAAAACAGCTCAGACAGCCCGTTCTCGGTATATGCCTGGGAATGCAGCTGATGTGCAGCTATTCGGAGGAGGGAACTGCCGATTGTCTTGGTATTTTCGATACCGGGGTGTTGAAGTTTACCAGTGGTAAAGTGCCCCACATGGGCTGGAATGCTCTTGAAGGGATAACAGGAACGCTTTATGAAGAAATAAACAACGGGACTTATGTTTATTATGTTCATTCCTACTATGTGCCAGTAACCTCTGATACAGTCGCAACCAGCACTTACGGGGTCAGGTTTTCTGCCTCCCTGCAGCGTGAGAACTTCTATGCTACCCAGTATCATCCGGAAAAGTCCGGCAGATATGGTGAAACGATCCTCAAAAATTTTCTGAAACTATGATTGAGCTTATTCCTGCCATTGATTTGATTGATGGTAAATGTGTGCGCCTTATCAAGGGAGATTTTACCAGAAAGACTATCTACTCTGAAAACCCTGTTGATATGGCAAAGATATTCGAAGATAGTGGTTTCAGGCGCCTTCATCTGGTGGATCTGGAAGGGGCAGGTAACGGACGGCTGAAGCACCTGAAGATCCTTGAAAAAATTGCTGTCAGGACAGAACTGGTTATTGATTTCGGTGGCGGTGTAAAGGACATTGCTGATGTCCGATCCATTATAAATGCCGGGGCATCGATGGTCTGCATAGGGAGCATGGCTGTAAAGACAGAGGATGAGTTTGATAAAGTTATTGACCGTTTCGGTCCGAATAAAGTACTCCTGGCGGCAGATGCCAGAGATGAAAAACTGGTCATCTCAGGATGGAAAGAAGAGGCCGGGATATCCCTTTTTGAATTTTTAGAAAGGATGCAGGATAAGGGTATTTCCCGGATTCTTTGCACAGACGTTGATAAGGATGGCATGCTTGAGGGAACATCCATAAGCCTGTATGAACGGATAATTGAAAGGTTTCCGGATCTCTTTCTTATTGCCAGTGGCGGAGTCAGTGGAATATCTGATATCGAGATGCTTGATAGGTCAGATGTTCACGCTGTGGTTTTTGGAAAAGCCTTTTATGAAGGAAAGCTGAAAATTGAAGAACTTAAACACTTTTTGTAATACTGCTTATTGTTTTGTTAAAAAAATTTCTACATTATGCTTGCCAAACGTATAATACCCTGCCTTGATGTGCTTGACGGAAAGGTTGTAAAAGGAATAAATTTTATTAACCTCAAAGAGGTTGGCGACCCGGTTGTTCAGGGTGCCTGGTACTCCGAACAGGGTGCAGATGAGCTTGTTTACCTTGATATTACTGCAACACATGAGAAAAGAAAGCTTCTTTCTGATCTGGTCAGGAGAGTTGCTGAAAATATCAATATCCCCTTCACCGTTGGCGGTGGTGTAAATCATATTCAGGATGCCGATGCGCTGTTAAGTGCTGGTGCCGATAAAATTAGCGTAAATTCCGCTGTGCTGATGAATCCGGCCCTGGTGGACCAGATAGCAAAATCATTTGGAAGCCAGTTCCTGGTTGTAGCAATCGATGCCAAATTTGTTGACGGCAGATGGGTTGTATACAGGAATGGAGGCAGGATAGCGACAGACCGGGAATTGTTCGAATGGGCAGGTGAGGTATGGATGAGAGGGGCAGGTGAGATACTTTTCACTTCGATGGACCATGACGGGGTTAAAACCGGGTATGCATGCAAGGAGCTGGCAATGCTTTCTGAAACATTATCAATACCGGTAATTGCTTCAGGAGGGGCAGGGGCCCCCGAACATTTCCTTGAAGCGTTTACCGTGGGTAAGTCTGATGCAGCACTTGCGGCAAGCGTATTTCATTACAATGAAATATCAATTCCGGAACTGAAAAAGTATCTTCATGACAATAACGTGACAGTCAGAATATAGTATATCACGAAACGATCCATGTTAAATATTCCGGCATACACGAAGATGATTATAATAAAAAGAATTTTTTGAAATGAACCGTCCATGACAATATTTTCAATATTTTGACAAAATAGAATGAAAATATTTTTATGGTAAGGTGCATAAGACCAATGATTTAATTTAATAATTACTTATGAAAATAGATTTTAATAAAGGAGACGGATTGGTCCCCGTAATTGTTCAGGATGCCGACACCCTGAAAGTGCTGATGCTTGCATTTATGAACCAGGAAGCTTATGAAATCACGGCTCTGACAAAAAGAGCCACTTTTTACAGCCGGTCCAGAAATCAGATCTGGGAAAAGGGGGAGACAAGCGGAAACTGGCTTGAGGTCAAGGATCTATCGATGGATTGCGACGGCGATACCCTCCTGCTCATGGTTGAACCCAAGGGCCCGGTATGTCATACAGGAACCGATACATGCTTCGGGAATGTCAATAACCGGGATATAGCATTCCTTGGAAAGCTTGATGATCTTATTCTGCAGAGAAACAGGGAGCTTCCTGAAAATTCCTACACTACACACCTGTTCAAAGCCGGTCTGAACAAAGTAGCTCAAAAGCTCGGAGAAGAAGCTGTTGAACTGATTATTGAGTCTAAGGACAACAATGAAGAGCTGTTTCTGAATGAATCCGCCGATCTTTTGTATCACCTGCTTGTATTGCTCCGTCTGAAAAACTTTTCAATAAGGGATGTCATATCAGTCCTTGAAAAAAGGCACTCCTGATTTTTTATACGCAAGAACTCATGTGCTGCCATAATTGCAGTATTTTTTTCACTGTAATTAAACTAATTAACAATTATACTTATAGAAAGAATCCGGCTTTCCATTATTATCCGGTTTTTATAAATTGCATTTTCCTAAAACCAGATTATTATGAAATCTCAAATAGTAGCTCCATCACTCTTAACACTATCTGTAAGTGCATTTTTGGTTTTTATGCTGAATAATTGTGGAGAGGCTGATACCTATGACAAACAATACCAAAGACAACTTCTGGAACAGGCAGCTGTCTTTTTCCGGCCAATGCCGGATAATGCCTTTGCTGAAGGGCAAGAGGCTTCAGAAGAGCTTATTGAACTTGGAAAAATGCTCTATTACGAACCCCGGTTGTCGAAGAGCGGACTAATTAGTTGCCATACATGTCATAATTTTGGCCTTGCAGGTGTTGACAACCTTCCCGTTTCAGTAGGGCACCGCTGGCAGAAAGGTCCCCGTAATGCTCCTACCGTTCTCAACGCAGCACTTCACAGTTCACAATTCCTTGATGGACGAGAACCCGATGTTGAATCACAGGCTTTGATGCCTATCCTTGATCCTGTTGAAATGGCATCATCCGAAGAGCATGTACTTGCAGTACTCAAATCAATTCCCGAATATGTAAAACGTTTCCATGCTGCTTTTCCTGAGGAAGATGAGCCCCTTACCTATAAAAATGTTGGCGTAGCGATAGGTGCCTTTGAACGTATTCTTTTAACCTATTCCCCTTTTGACAGTTTCATTAAGGGTGATCTTGATGCATTGAACGAAGAGGAGCTTAACGGGCTTGAAACATTTATGAGTGTGGGTTGTGTTACCTGCCATGTCCGGGAGACCCTTGGTGGACATACTTTCTCGAAATTTATTACTCCCCGTGAACTTTCAGATGATGTTGAACCTGACTCCGGACGGTTTAATTTAACCGGCAGGGAGGAAGACATGCATTTCTTCAAGGTTCCTTCCCTGCTTAATGTTGCCGAGACCTACCCTTATTTCCATGATGGCAGCGAATGGTCACTTACTGAAACCATACGGGAAGTTGCAAGTTCCCAGCTTGATATTGACCTTACCGATGAAGAGCTTGATTTTCTTGTAAGTTTCATGCACGCCCTTTCCGGCGAAGTTCCCGAATATGCTCTGAAGATTCCTGATCTTCCACCTTCAACGGCAGATACTCCCAAACCTTCCTTTGAGTGATGTTTGCTTTTTCCCGAAAGGCATGTGAATTAAAAACAATCTGTAGCAAATATTTTTAAAAATCCAGCATTTTATGAGCCGGTTTTTCAAAAAATCTTGTATTGGGTAGTGAAAACTTATTTTAAATTAAATTAATCTAAATTAATACTAGTTATGAGAAATATTACCGGACTATTGCTAATCGGGATTCTGTTTTTTTTAACAGCATGTGAAGATGATGATTTAACCCCGGATTATAATGTAATCGCAAATGCCGGACCTGATCAGACAGTTGAAACAGGAGAAGAAGTTATACTTGACGGAACGGGGTCTGTTGATGAATCCGGCCAGGGTGTTCAGGTGGCATGGACTTTGGAATCGAGGCCTTCGGGAAGCTCCGCCTCCATAGAGAACGCAGGTTCAATAACAGCAAGTTTTACTCCTGATACTGAGGGGACATATCTGGTCAGGTTATCACTCAGCAATAACTTTGGAAGCAGTACCGATGAAACAATCATAACAGCAATTGATTCAGGGGCAAGTGGTGCTGTTGAAATTAGCAGCAATATAACCGATGATTCTGTTCTGGAAAGAATAACCCCTGATGGTATAGCCGATTATATCGTGACTGCAAATATTACGGTCTCGGCAAATCTGGTTGTGGAGCCCGGTGTAATTGTTGAATTCCGTTCAGATGCCGGCATGAGGATCCTGCAGAATGGAAGTATCAATGCAGTAGGGACAGCCCAGGATTCTATCATTTTCAGGGGCACGGTAAAAGTTCCCGGCCACTGGAGAGGGTTGAGGGTGGACTCAAACAATCCTGCAAATGAACTTGCCTATATGGCGATAAAACATGGAGGATCGGATGGTATTGGAGGAAGTATTGCCGAACGAAACCGCAAGGCTAACCTGATTATCCAGTCTGATGCAGCAAGGCTGAAGGCTCATAATATGCTCATCTCAGAAGGAAGTGAACATGGTCTTTACATTCATTCCATAAATAACCCCTTTATTGAGTTGTCCAATAACAGCTACACCCTTAATTCCAGGCCGGCCTATGCTGATGTTTCAATGTTCTATCTGCTTGACGGAGAGAGCGATTATACGGGTAATGAACATGATTATGTTGCTGCTTCATCAGACATGACTCTCTCTTCTTCCACTGTATGGCCCAGGCTCAACGTTCCTCTTGAACTACCCGGGGTGACGGTTGACAGCGACCTTGTTTTAGAACCAGGTGCCCGGTTTCTGGTCTCCAACGGCAAAGGTATCTATGTGAGATCTGAGGGCTCAATACATGCAGTTGGTGAAGATACGGATCCAATAGTATTCAGAGGCAAGATAGACGTGAGAGGGCACTGGAATGGTATCAGGATCACAAGCCCCAACCTTAACAGGCTTGAATATGTTGAAATTCATAACGGGGGACAGGGTGGACTTGGTGGTAGCGTAGCAGAAAGAAACAGAAACACGAGTCTCATGCTTGACGAAAATGCAAGAGTTACAGTTAAAAACTCAACTATCTCATCAAGCCGGAATTATCCATTCTGGATAAGGGGTGGCGGAAATATGGATATTGAATTTACTTCAAATACCATCACAGATAACGAGCACGCCGGCTGGGTTGATGCAAGATATTTCCACGTACTGGATGGAAGCAGCTCTTTTGAAGGTAATGATACCGACAGGATCACCTCAGGAACTGATGTTACAATTTCGCAGGACCGGACATGGGAAAAAATTGATGTTCCATATGCCCTTCCGCAGGTAACCATTGATGCCGGAGTAGTAACAATTGAAGCAGGTGCGCGATTTGAAGCCAATAACGACGGGTATATCTATGTATCGGGAAACGGGGCCATAAAAGTATTGGGTTCGGAGAACGACCCTGTTGAGTTCACCGGTCAGATAAATGTTCGGGGTGCATGGAGAGGCATGAAAGTCATAACCAACAATCCTGAGAACCAGCTCTCTCATATGGTCATTAAGCACGGAGGCCAGAATGGCATCGGCGTTTCTGTAGCAGAGAGAAACCGGGTCGCATCCCTGATGCTGGATGAAAATGCAAGGATATCAATTGACAACATTGCCATTTATGACAGCCGTGAACATGCTTTCTGGATAAGACATGACGTTAATAATCTGAATATAGAGTTCTCAAATAACACCTTTTCCGGTAATGAAAAGCTTGCAATGGTTGATGCCAGGTATTTCCATGTACTTGACGGGGCGAGCTCATATTCAGGAAATGATGATGATATTATCAGGTCCGGAGAAAACACAACAGCTTCGGGTAATATTACCTGGGATAAGCTTGATGTTCCTTACGAATTGCCAAGCATTGTACAGATAGAAGGAAATCTTGTAATAGAGGCGGGTGCAAGGTTTGCGGCAGGAAGCAATGGCGGTATCGACATACTTGAAACAGGGTCAATCCGTGCAATCGGTACTCCCAATGAAATAATTGAGTTTGTTGGAGGCAATAATGTACCGGGGCACTGGCGCGGGATAAATGTCAGGTCTTCAAATTCGGAAAACGAAATATCTCATTTTGTTTTGAGGCACACTGGAAGTAATGGTTTTGGTGCTACGGTAGCTGACCGGAATCGTCAGCAGGCAATACAGGTGTGGGGCGGATTCCTTAAACTCTCAAATGGAGAGATCACCGATGGTACCGCAGACGGGATCAGATCTCATGCCGGTGGGGTTATTGAAAGATCGGATATTAGTTTTATCAATATTAACGGAGAAAATGAGGTAGGTTTCTGAAATATGTGGAGACAGGTCGAAAGACCTGTCTCCAGGGATTAAGGACTGTTAAGAAAAAGTTGAAAAAATGATTTTAAAAGTTAAATCTTTTTCCTACTTTTATTTCAAATTAACAATGCTCATATTTCAACAATATCTGGTGTTTCAGTGAAAAAATGAGAGTGTTCTATTATGCTGATATTTTGATACATGGAATCAGCATTGAATTATTTAAATGTTAATGTAACATCCTATACCGTTAATCAAAATTCTCAAACTATGAAAAAAGCCTGTTTACTAACGCTTGCATTTGTATTTTTTCTATTTTTCTCCTTTCCTGAGATAAAGGCAGAGGATAAGATGATATACCGCGACCATAATCTACTTGGCGGAGGAATTTCTCTCGGATACCTTGGCACAGGATTCATGGGTACACGGAGTATTGGAGTGCCGCCACTGTCTGCATATTATGAAACGGGGGTTCACGATTTTATCACAGCCGGGCCCTATCTTGGTTTTGCAAGGTGGAGTTACCGATATGCCGTGGCAGATTACCGTTATTCATGGACTTTTATTAATGCCGGTGGCCGGGGGAGTTTTCACCTGACAGGTTTTCTGAATGAGGTATTCGATATGGGGATGGATGAAGAAAAGATTGACTGGTATGTTACTCTGTTTGTTGGTATGGAATTCAGACGTTATTCAAGCAGCGGAGATTGGGTTGGAAGTACCTACGGTAACACTTCCAGATTCTTTATTGGTCCCAGTACCGGTGTGAGGTACTATATCTCTGATAATATGGCAATTTTTGCTGAAGGGGGATACAGTGCTTTCGGTGCATTCACATTCGGTGTTTCTTTTAGAAGGTAGCAGCGCTAACCGATAACTTCTGGGCAAACGATATCCTTTGGCAGTTAAGTGTGTTGGCATACAATGCATCAGTAATGATGTGCCAGAAGGATTAAGGATACAAAGTATTCAAGGGTGGAGTCAGACCAAATTGGCCACAAATGAGTATCCTTTGTTCAAAAACCGGGTGAATCCCGGCGCTAAAATTTCAATTTGGATATTTAAGTATTATCCGGGTTTTCCCTCCGGTCTTGTAATACTGCATCCGGAAAATAATTTAACCAGGTTTTCAAGATCGCTTTTTAAAGAGGTTGCGTTTAAATGCCTCAGCTCCGGATTTATTGACATTGATTTTACCAGAATGGAATGCAGGTCCCTCTGTAATGGCAATGGGTAGGTTTTTTGGAATTTTTTTCTAAGATCGGCACTGAAATTTAAAAACCGGTTTTCTCCGGATCCATCATCCTTATTATGATCTTCTGTCAGGGTGTAGTTACTTCCGGTAATAATAAGGTAAAGGACCTTGCCCATCTGGTATATGTCGGAAGCTGGTGTTGTTGCCCTGCCATCCAGTTGCTCAGGTGATGCATAACTTATCGTTCCTGAAAAACCGGTTTCCTGAACGGAGCTCTTCCCTTTCCGGTCAGTTATGGAAGATATTCCAAAATCCAGAAGCTTAATGGTGCCATCATCTGTAACAAGAATGTTTCCCGGTTTAATATCGCGGTGGACAATAAAATTATTGTGCGCATGTTGTAATGCATCACATATCTGAATATACAGAAGTAACCTGTTATAAAGATCAAGTTGATTTTCCTCACAGTACCGGTCCACCGGCAGCCCTTTAATATATTCCATAACTATAAAGGGAAAACCCTCTTCTGTAACTCCTGTGCCATAATAGTTTGCTATGTTAGGGTGATTGATACATTTAAGAATATGTTTTTCAATTTTGAAATTTTTGTGCCGCCGTCCCGACAGGCAGGAAAGTCTGATGACCTTCACGGCTACAAACCTGTTAAAAGATCCATCTGTACTCTCTGCCAAATAAACCCCGGACATACCGCTCCGGCTAATCGCTTCTATTATGCGAAATTTTCCGACAAAGTCACCCTCTCTCAGGAAATCTTGTGGATCTTGTTTTGAAAGATCGGTTTCGATTTTTTTTCTGAGAGAATCAAAGTAGATCCGGGCTTGCTTATTGTTATTGAGAAGTTCTATGACTTCTTTCAGTATCAGGGAGTTTTTTTCACCGCTACCGGATAAAATCTTATTCCATTTTTCCTGTGGATGGTCCTGGCAAATTTCAAAAAGATGTGATATCCTGTCCCAGGTTTCATCAGACAATCTCATAAAAGCAGATCAATTAGGATTTTAAATTGTTGTACAACCATGTTCTTGCAACATTCCATGACCTTTTTACCGTTGCGGGACTTATATCAAGGGCAACGGCTGTCTCTTCAACAGACATCCCACCAAAAAACCTGCACTCTACTATCCTTGCCTGACGGTTGTTTTCATTTTCAAGCTTTTTAAGGGCATCATTCACAAGAAGGAGCTCCTCGGAAGTCTGATCACTCAGCTGAATAAAATTTTTAATTTCATCAAGCGATCGCGGCTTTTCATTCCCTCCACGACTGAGGGTCCTTTTTTTCAGGGACGCATTTACAAGGATCTGTCGCATGGCTCTTGAGGCAACAAAATAAAAATGTGTCCTGCTCTTAAAATCTACTGATCCTGATCGAATAATTTTAAGATATGTCTCATGGACCAAAGCCGTGGTATTTAATGTTTCAAGGTCAAAAAACCTGAAACGAAGTTTGTGTGCATTTTTTCTGAGCTCCCTGTAAACTAAAGGAAACAGTTTGTCAAAAGCTTTTTTGTTTCCTTTGCTGAATTCCTCAAGATAATTTTTGATCTCTTTATCGGAGACTTTAGTTTTTTCAACCATGGCAACATCTGATATTTTTAAATAGCACCTGAATCAGATATAAAAAAGATACAATTAACAACTGTAATTGTTTTGTCAGATCAACACAATTTTGACAAGGCGTCTTTTAATTGTGACGAACTGAACATTGTTAATTAAATTTTTGTTTATTTCAAAAGTTGACAAGAATGGGGGTAGTGATTTTATATATAATTTTACCTTTTTTAAGTTATGGCAAGTGGTTTGAAATAAACAGATCTGATATGAAAGTTCTGGAACAATCCTATAATAGAAACTATATGACAAATAACGAAGTGCCTTATAAGGGAAACTCACCTGCTTATCGTTCGGTTAGCGAAAGAGATAAATCAGCCGATGAAACCATAATTCTGGGTGGGGGTTGCTTCTGGTGCATAGAAGCAATTTTTGAAAGACTTGAGGGTGTCAAAAATGTAACTTCCGGCTATTCCGGTGGAAAAATAGCTAATCCTACCTACAGGGAGGTTGTATCCGGGCTAACCGGACATGCTGAGGTTATAAAAGTGATCTTTGACCCGTATATAATCAGGTTTGCCAAATTGCTTGAGATATTTTTCATGGTTCATGATCCCACAACACTGAATCGTCAGGGAGCTGATGTAGGGACCCAGTACCGTTCGGTCATTTTCTACACTACAGAAGAACAAAAAAGAGTCGCTCATGAGATAAAAACCCTTTTGGAGAAGGAAAAAATATGGCCGGATCCGATTGTAACTGAAATTTCTGAATTTAGCGGTTTTTACAAGGCAGAAGACTATCACCAGGAATATTACCGTAATAACCCCAACCAGGGATATTGTCGTATGGTTATAGCTCCAAAGCTTGAAAAGTTTGAAGAACTTTTCCGTGATTACATAAGGGACAACTGATTTTCATACTTCTGAAGGTTACCCTGAAAGTTTTATTTAGCTTCAAGATATTCCATAATTGAAATTGCTGCTCTACGTCCAGACATTATTGCAGTTACAACAAGGCTCGCGCCGCTTATACTGTCTCCGGTTGCAAATACCTTTTCCTTGCTGGTACGGTGGTTTTTGTCTACTTTGACATTACCTCTCTCTGTATATTCAAGTCCCAGAGAATCAAGCAGCCCTTCCTGAACCGGATGGACGAATCCCATTGACAGAAGTACCAGTTCGGTATCGATAACTTTGATGGTTTCCGGAATTTCATTCATGTGCATCTTCCCGTCATCACCTCTGATCCATTTAACTTCTGCTATTTCCGTTCTGGTCACATTACCGTTTACCCCTGTGAACTTTCTGGTTGCAATATTCCATAACCTGGTACAACCTTCTTCGTGCGAAGACGAGGTCTTTTTAATATTTGCCCAGTAGGGCCATGGGTTATCAAAATCTCTTTTAAGCGGTGGCTGTGGCAGAATCTCTATCTGTGTTACTGATTTTGCACCCTGCCTGTTTGCTGTGCCTACACAATCTGACCCTGTGTCGCCACCTCCGATAACCAGTACATTTTTATTTTTTGCATTGATGAGCTCTTTTCCGCATGAAAGCTTTCCACTGACGAACTTATTCTGCTGTGTCAGGTATTCCATTGCAAAATGGACTCCTTTCAATTCTCTTCCCTCTATGTTAAGATCCCTTGGTTTCATTGCTCCAACCGCAATGCAGACGGCATCAAATGAATCCAATAACTCCTTACCCGAAATATCCTTCCCTGCCATTGTATTGGTCCTGAAAATAAGTCCCTCTTCCATGAGGATATTCAGCCTTCTCTCAACTATATTCTTTGCTAGTTTGAAATCAGGAATCCCGTATATCAGCAAACCACCGGGAGCATCATCTTTTTCGAATACGGTTACAAGATGTCCGGCTTTGTTCAGCAGATCGGCACAAGCCAGTCCCGCGGGACCCGAACCAATAACTGCAATCTTTTTACCGCTTCGTTTCTTAGGGGGATTTGGTTTAATGTAGCCTTTTTCAAATCCTTTTTCAGATGCTGCAGCTTCGTTTTCCCTGATGGTAACAGGTTCATCATGAAGGGCAAGAACACATGCTGTTTCGCAGGGAGCAGGGCATATCCTTCCTGTAAACTCAGGAAAATTATTGGTAACGTGTAAGAGATCAATAGCACTTTTCCAATCTCCTTTGTATATGGCGTCCTGCCATTCAGGCATATTATTCATGACCGGGCATCCCCACTGGCAAAAAGGAATTCCGCAGTCCATACACCTTGCGGCCTGCTGCCTTCTGTCCGCTTCGTTCAGTGTCTGTTCTACTTCGGAATAATCATTGAGACGGTCATGAACAGGACGGTTTCCACTCTCTTTTCGTGATATATTGATAAATCCTTTTGGATCTCCCATAATATTTTCTATTTGGTTGTGAGTAATCTCACAGATTGATAATTATTTTTTTTTGGGTTATTAATACCGGTAAAAAACTAATACTGATGCTGAGGTTTATCTTCAGTCAGTTCCAGTTTTTCACGGATATTATTGAGCTTGATTTCCTGAAGGACTTTTTTATATTCAAAAGGAATTACCTTTATGAACCTTTTTATATATTCATCCCAGTTTACCAGTATCTTTTCAGCCAACCTGCTGTTTGTATATAACATATGCTTTTCCAGAATATGTTGCAGCTCAGCGATATCTCCCATGTCTTCAAGCGGTTCCAGCTCCACCAGTCCCCTGTTGCAAAAATAGTTAAAGTTTCCGTTCACATCAAGAACATAAGCTATTCCTCCACTCATACCTGCAGCAAAATTTCTTCCTGTGGTGCCCAGTATCACAACCCTTCCTCCTGTCATATACTCACATCCATGATCACCTACACCTTCAACCACAGCAATTGCACCACTGTTTCTTACTGCGAACCTTTCCCCTGCCACACCCCTTACATATAATTCTCCTCCGGTGGCTCCGTATAATATTGTATTACCAACGATAATGTTATTTTCAGGAATGAATTTAGATCCTTCGGGTGGGGTAACAACAATTTTTCCGCCCGATAGCCCCTTTCCAAGATAATCATTGGCATCACCCTCCAGCGTAAAGCTTACCCCTTTTATAAGAAAAGCCCCGAAACTCTGTCCTGCAGAACCATAAAACCTTGCATTTACTGTATCATTTTGCAGCTCTGATAAGCCATATTTTCCTGTGATCTCTCCCGATAGCATTGCGCCTACTGCGCGGTCAGTGTTTCTGATGCTCTTTGATATCCATACTTTTTCACCGTTATTCAGTGCACGGGCCGAAAGGTCAATCAGTTCGGTGTCCATAATATTATCCAGCTTATGGTCCTGAGGCTGCTGATAATACAAGGGATATAAATGTGCTTCAGGCGGAAAAAAGATCATGTTTGAGACATCAACATGTTTTGCCTTCCAGTGGTGTATTCCGTCTCTTTGTTCCAAAAGGTCAGTTCTCCCAACTATCTCTTCAAACTTCTTGAATCCGAGTTCTGCAAGAAGCTCACGTACATCCTGAGCAATAAAACGGAAATAGTTCTCAACGTAATCGGCCTTGCCCAGAAAACGCTTCCTCAGTTTTTCGTCCTGTGTAGCGACACCAACCGGACAGGTGTTAAGATGGCATTTTCTCATCATGACGCAACCCAGTACAATAAGAGCAGAAGTTGAAAAACCAAATTCCTCAGCCCCCAGCATACCCAGAAGCAGAACATCAAGGCCCGTTTTAAGCTGTCCGTCTGTCTGCAATTTAACCCTTCCCCTTAGATTGTTCATGACCAGTGTCTGGTGGGTTTCAGAAATACCCAGTTCTATAGGCATTCCAGCATGCTTTATTGAGCTTGCAGGACTGGCACCTGTACCTCCTTCATTTCCGCTTATTGTTATCAGGTCAGCTTTTGCTTTGGCAACCCCTGCAGCAATTGTTCCAACTCCATATTCAGATACAAGCTTAACTGAAATTTTTGCCTTTGGATTAACGCACTTCAGATCGAATATAAGTTGTGCCAGATCTTCTATAGAGTAAATGTCATGATGTGGTGGAGGAGATATCAGGGTAATTCCGGGGGTCGAATTTCTAAGTTTGCCTATCACATCATTAACTTTAAAACCGGGTAACTGGCCACCTTCTCCTGGTTTAGCCCCCTGTGAGATCTTAATCTGAATCTCATCAGCATTTACAAGGTAGCTGGTTGTTACTCCAAATCTTCCTGATGCGATCTGCTTGATTGCACTTCTTTTATTTATTTCACCCGGAGCTGGTCTGTACCTTTCCGGATCTTCACCACCTTCACCGGTGTTACTTCTTCCTCCGATCCTGTTCATTGCAATAGCCAGAGCTTCATGAGCCTCCTTGCTTATTGAACCAAATGACATGGCGCCTGTTACAAATCTTTTCATTATTTCGCCGGCCGGCTCAACCTCATCTATATGAATCGGATTTCTTTTGTACTGAAGAAAGCCCCTTAAAAACAAAGGTCTCTGGTTTTCTTTATTTACAAGTGACGCGAACTCCTTGTATTTTGTATAATTATTCGTTTTGGCTGCCCACTGGAGCAGTCCGACCGAATTCGGGTTCCAGGCATGGAGTTCACCATTTACACGGTATGAATAAAATCCTTCAGTAGCAGGCATGAATTCTCCATTTGTATCATCTGCCCGGAAACCCTGCCTGTGAGCAATTGCAGCTTCCTCAGCTATTTCTTCCAGCCCTATTCCTCCTGTACGTGATGCAGTTCCGTTGAAATATTTTTCCACTACATCCTCTGATATACCCAGACACTCAAATATCTGTGCACCGTGATAGCTTCTCAGAGTAGAAATTCCCATTTTCGAAAGCACCTTCAGGATCCCGTTATTCAAAGCCTTAATATAATTTTCCCTTGCCTTTTTATATTCCATCGGAATATCACCATTTCTGCAACTCTCATTAATAGCGGCAAAAGCAAGGTAAGGATTTATTACACTGGCTCCATAGCCCAGTAGCAGGGCAAAATGCATGACTTCCCTCGGTTCGGCTGTCTCCATTATCAGTCCCGTCTGCATTCTCTTTTTTACCTTGATGAGATGATGGTGAACCGTTGATACAGCCAGAAGGGATGGTATGGGAGCTTTTCTGCTGTCAATATCACGGTCTGATAATATTATGAAATTGGCCTGATCATCAACTGCCTTTTCTGCAGATTCGCACAGGTTGTCCAGGGCTTTTTCCAGGGCAGCAGGACCATTGGCAGGATCAAATACGATGGGTATTGTTATATGAGAAAAGTCGGAATTCTTCAGATCCTTGAGCTTTTGCAGGTCGGTATTGGTAACAATGGGACTCTTGAACTTGATAAGCCTGCAAATTGTCGGTGACTCCTCAAGTAGGTTTTTATTCAGAGAACCGATATAATTGGTAAGAGACATTACAAGTCCCTCCCGGATCGGATCAATTGCAGGATTTGTAACCTGTGCAAATTGCTGCTTAAAGTAGTTGAATAACCTCTGCGGCTTATCAGACAGAACCGCCGGGGGAGTATCATTTCCCATTGAGCCTGTCGGTTCCTTTGCCTCAAGACACATTGGCCTTATTATCACTTCAAGATCCTCCTTGCTGTAGCCAAAAGTCCTGAACCATACCGGATATTTTTCACCCATACGGGAGGATACCCTCTCCTTTACCTCAATACTTTCAAGTTCCAGTCTGTTCTCCCTCAGCCAGTTACCATATGGATTCATTTTTGATAGCTGAGATTTAAGTTCCTCGTCAGAAATAATAACACCAAGCTTGGTATCTACCAGCAGGATTTTACCTGGCTTTAATCTGCCCTTTTCCTTTATCTGTCCGGGCGGGAAACTCTGCACACCCGTTTCACTACCCATAACGATAAGATCATCTTCAGTGATCAGATATCGTGAA
Source organism: Bacteroidales bacterium (assembly GCA_007134675.1). Classification (GTDB taxonomy): domain Bacteria; phylum Bacteroidota; class Bacteroidia; order Bacteroidales; family PUMT01; genus PXAP01. Next base: position 21,131 of record SLKJ01000039.1, on the reverse strand, counting down.
GGCCTCAGTCCGTTGCGGTCGAGAGTGCCACCAACATACCGCCCATCAGAAAACAACAGTGATGCCGGTCCGTCCCATGGTTCCATTATAGTTGAATGATACTCGTAAAAGTCTTTAAGGCTTCCGGGTATGGGATTCTTATCATTAAATGATTCCGGCACCAGCATTGCGAGTGCATGTGGCAGGGATCTGCCGGTCAACACAAGGAATTCCAGAGCGTTATCAAGTGATGCAGAATCACTTTTACCAGGTTCAATAACAGGGAAAACTTTTTTAAGATCGTTTCCGAAAAGATCTGTTTTTAAGAGAGACTCTCTTGTCTGCATCCATAGCCGGTTGCCTTTAATTGTATTTATCTCTCCGTTATGCGCCAGGTACCTGAAGGGCTGGGCAAGGTCCCATGTAGGAAAGGTATTAGTACTGAAACGGGAGTGTACAAGAGCAATTGCACTAGTAAAACTCTCATTTTTCAAATCTGGAAAATAGTTCCTCAGTTGAGCCGGGGTGAACATACCCTTATATATCATCACCCTTGTTGAAAGACTGGGAAGGGAAAAATAACTTTTCTGACCAATATCTGAGTTAAAAATCTCATTTTCTGCCTGCTTCCTTACAACATAAAGCTTTCTTTCGAGATCATCCTGCTCATGATTACCCGAAATAAAAACCTGTATCATAAAGGGTTCCGTACTGAGAGCTATCTCTCCAAGAATGGTATTGTTTACAGGAGTCTCGCGTACGGCAATAACATGGAGGTTCTCTCTTTCAATAATTGAGAAAAATATTTTCTCACACTTTTCCCTGTCTTCAATATTTTCAGGAAGGAATAAAATACCTGTTCCGTAGTTACCTGCGGAAGGAAGGTTGTTAATTTCTTTCTTATAGAAATCATGGGGTATCTGAACCAGAATTCCTGCTCCGTCGCCGGTTACATTATCCGAGCTCTCAGCCCCTCTATGTGCCATATTTTCCAGTACCTCCAGTCCCTTCTCCACAATTTCATGAGATTTAACTCCCCGGATGCTGGCAACAAACCCTATCCCACAACTGTCATGCTCATTTTCAGCTGAATATAATCCTGATTTTTTATATTTATTAGTTGACATTTTCAAAACTTTATTAGAGTTGGCTGGTCTATCTGATCTGACCGTCGCCGTAAATAATGAATTTCGTAGTAGTCAGTTCCTTAAGGCCCATCGGTCCCCTTGCATGGAGCTTCTGGGTTGAGATACCAATTTCAGCTCCGAATCCGAACTCAAATCCATCAGTAAACCTTGTTGAGGCATTAACATAAACTGCTGCTGAATCTATTTCGGAAAGGAATCTCTGTGAATTGGTATAACTCTCTGTGATTATGGTTTCGGAATGCTTTGAACCGTACTTGTTAATATGAATTATGGCATCACTGAGTGAATGGACTACTTTTACTGCAATTATCAGATCAAGGTATTCTGCATACCAGTCCTCTTCAACAGCAGGAACAGCATATCCGATGATTTCAGAAACATATTTATCACCTCTTATTTCTACATTGTGATCACGGAGCTTATCGCAAATTACTGGCAAAAAGGTATCTGCTACCGAAACATGAACAAGCAATGATTCAATTGCGTTGCATACTCCGGGCCTTTGTGTTTTGGCATTTATTACAATATCTTCCGCCATTTTCAATTTTGCAGATTCATCTACAAAAGCGTGACAATTACCAACTCCAGTCTCAATTACGGGAATCCTGCTGTTTTCAACAACAGTTTTAATCAATCCGGCACCTCCCCGCGGAATAAGTATGTCAATGTATTCATTAAGCTTCATCATAGCCACTGCACTTTCTCTGTCCGTGTTCTCAACCAGCTGGACGGCCTCAGGAGGCACTCCGCGGCTTATCAAAGCTTCCTGGATGATCTTTACAATAGCCAAATTTGAGTTAATCGCTTCCCGTCCTCCTCTGAGTATAACTGCATTTCCTGTTTTCAGACACAATCCCGCTGCATCTACTGTTACATTGGGCCTTGCTTCATAGATCATTCCGATAACACCTATAGGGACCCTGATCTGTCCTATCTGTAGTCCGTTAGGACGTCTTTTCATTGAGATTACTTCGCCCACAGGATCCTCAAGCATGGCAATCTGTAACAGTCCCTCAGCAATATCCTGTATTCTTTTATTATCCAAAGTAAGCCTGTCAATCAGAGGACCTTTTATACCATTTTTTTCCGCTTCCAGAAGGTCTTTGCCATTTGCTGAGATTATTATTCCGGACCTTTCAACTAAAAGATCTGCTACCCTCTCAAGGGTTGACTTTTTTTCACTTGATGACATCCTGGCAAGAAATGCAGCAGATTTCTCAGCCAACTGCCCTTTTTTTATTAGTTCTTCCATTATTTATTTGCTTTATGTACCTTACTATCTAATTTAGATGTAAACAGTGTTCCGGCCACTTTACCGGATAATAATTTCCAAAGTATTTCAGGATTTGATCCGTTAGTAATCACTACCTTAATACCGGCGTTGCAGCAGATCCTGGATGCTGTGATTTTTGTTGTCATCCCGCCTGTTCCGAATCCGGAACGGGTACCGGTTGCAAGGTCTTCAAGTTCCGTTGTTATTTCATGAACAACAGGAATAATATCGGCCTCCGGATTATGCTTTGGATCAGATGAGTATAGCCCGTCTATGTCAGACATCAGGACCAGCAGGTCGGCACCGGTGAGTTCAGCCACATAGGCTGAAAGAGTATCGTTATCTCCAAATTCAATCTCATCTGTTGCAACAGTGTCATTTTCATTGATTATCGGGATAATATTCATTTTAATAAGCTCATTTAGCGTATTCTTTGCATTTTCCCTCCTTACGGTATTGACAACTATATCTTTTGTAAGCAGGACCTGAGCAATAGGCTGATTTTTGACCTCAAAAAACCGTCGGTAAATCCTTATAAGTTCAGCCTGCCCTAATGCTGCAAGAGCTTGTTTACCTGCCAGATCAGATGGTCTTGAGGCCAGTCCCAGACGACCTGCACCGACTGCAATTGCACCGGACGAAACAAGTATTAAATTCCTGCCTGCTTTCTGGATTCCTGCAAGTGTACCGGCAAGCCTCACCACTTTTTGATAGTTAATCCTTCCGTTAGGATAGCTCAGAGTTGAGGTGCCAACCTTAATAACTATTTTTTTACAGTCCTTCAGTTTCTTCCAGTTTTCCATTGATTATACTTCTTTAACCACGAATAAATAAATCATTTACTTATGGGTGTTATTCCATTTGTCAGTTTAATTCAGCCCGGCATACTGGTTGAATTCCGGGAAACCCTTGATATTCTGATCAGTTTCATATATTCCTCCGGTTATATTATCTGATATTTCCAACAGTTCTTCGACACTTATCTCACGGATTACCGGGTTGTTTCTTAGAATTAAATGAAATTTCTCACCCCCGTAAGTGTTGACAACGATTGCATCAGCATCTGTAAGAGATGCAACTATCAGCGCAAGGGGATAATTATCATTCAGGATAATATCATTTGTTGAAACCGAGTCGTTTTCATTAATTACAGCAATAATACCCTGATCCAGTAGTCTGCTGAGTGTGTTCTTGGCATTTTTGTTGCGAAGTGGATTGTCTATCACGTCCCTTGTAAGAAGAACCTGAGCTATCATCTGGTCAAAATGATTAAAACAATCCTGATATGAGATAATCAGTTCGGCCTGACCTACTGCTGCAACAGCCTGCTTTGCAATAATATTTGAAGGGCTTCCTGAAAGCCCTAGTTTTGCCGCTCCCAAAGCTATTGCTCCTGATGAAACCAGTAATACACTGGCTCCTGAATTGTTAAGATTTGCGCAGATCATACTCAGATGTTCCATTTTTCTGATACTGAGTATTCCGCTGTTATCAAACAGCGTTTCAATTTCTATTTTGAAAACAATTTTAATTCTTTTCATCATTTCAGTAAATTGATCATTTCAGTAAATTGATCATTGCATTTTCCGCTTTCTTGAAATTAAATTTTTCTCTGATTCTGTCTCTTTTTTCCAAAATCAATTCATTACATAAATTCCCCATGCTACCTGTGTGAGTATGTTCAAGCGTTCTGGAAGGTTTGTAATTTTTATCCCCAATTTTCCCGGCTACCTTTTTATATGCATCCCTGAAAGGTACACCTTGTTTTACGAGCCTGTTTACCTCCTCAACACTGAATAGATCATTGTAAATCTCTTTATCAATGATTTTATTATTGACTTTAATTTTGTCTATTACCATCCCGGTAACTGAAATAATATTAGTAAGCAAATCAAAAGCAGGCAGGAAATTTTCCTTTATTATCTGGAAATCGCGGTGGTACCCCGAGGGCAGATTTGAATTAATAAGCATTATCTCCACTGGTAGGGCCTGTAGTTTATTTCCGGTTGCTCTGACCAGCTCAAAAATGTCCGGATTTTTCTTATGGGGCATGATGCTTGATCCTGTTGTAAACGCTTCAGGCAAGCTAATAAAGCCAAAATTTTGTCCGGAATATGTACATATATCCCCGGCCAACCTGGAAAGTGTTGCACCAACCGCACCCAATGCAAAAGCAACTGTTTTTTCCATTTTGCCACGGTTCATCTGTGCATTTACCACATTTACATGCAAATTGTCAAAGCCCAATAATTCTGTGGTAATGCTCCGGTCTATCGGAAAAGATGAGCCGAACCCTGCAGCGGATCCAAGCGGATTCTGGTTAGTTATGTTATATGCAGCATTAAGAAGGATCATATCCTCAACCAGACTTTCTGCATAAGCTCCAAACCAGAGACCGAATGAAGAAGGCATTGCAACCTGCATGTGTGTATAGCCTGGCATCAAGACCTCCTTGTGTTTATTGCTGAGGTTTATCAGGGTTTTGGATAGAATGTCAATCTGATTTACAATTTCCCTTATCCTGTCCCTCACATACAATTTCAGATCCAGAAGAACCTGGTCATTGCGGGAACGGGCAGTATGTATTTTTTTTCCAGTCTCTCCAAGAGCTTCTGTCAGCATCAGTTCTATCTGACTATGAATGTCTTCAACGCCTGGTTCTATTTTAAACTTACCTGTCTCAATCTTTCTGTATATAACCTTGAGCTCCTTTTTGAGAGCAGACAATTCTTTTTTGCTGAGCAGACCAATCCTTTCCAGCATCATGACATGGGCAATGGTTCCCAAAACGTCATAAGGAGCAAGATGTCTGTCAAGTTCCCGGTCTTTTCCGGAAGTAAATTTGGCAGTCAGTTGATTGGTTTCAATACCCTTATCCCAAAGTGTCATCAGTACAGATATTTACTGGTAAAAACAGATTATTCTCTATGCCTGCCTGGAAGCAGTAATAGCATGATGCGCCATTAAACGTATCGCATTTATCTTTATAAAACCTTCACTGTCCTGCTGGTTAAACCCTCCTTCAATATCCATGCTTGACAGATCCTGATTATACAGAGAACTAGGTGATTCCCTTCCGTCAATAATTACATTTCCCTTATAAAGCGTAAGGTAAACCACTCCGTCAATCAGTTCCTGGCTCTTGTTTATTGCAGCCATTAAAAAATCCATTTCCGGACTGAACCAGAAACCGTTATAAACAAATTCAGCAAAAACGGGTGAAAGCATATTTCTCAAGCGCATAACCTCCCTGTCCATCGCTATCCCCTCAATATCCATATGAGCTTTAAGCAGGATTTCTGCTCCCGGGGTTTCATAAACTCCACGCGACTTGATGCCGACATACCTGTTTTCAACCATATCAAGCAAGCCTATACCATTCTCTGCGCCCAGTTGGTTCATATAAATAAAAAGCTCAAGAGGGTCAGTTTTTTCCGTTTTATCATCAGTATTTATAACCTTCACAGGAGTTCCGTCCTTAAAATGTATTTCAATATGTGTTTCCTTGTCGGGTGCATCCTGCGGCATTTTAATCCTGGATATTATATCGCGGCCTGCCTTAAATACCGGGTCCTCAAGAATTCCAGCCTCGTGACTTATATGCATCAGGTTATCATCTTCGCTGTAAGGTTTCTTCAGGGTTGCTTTAACAGCGATCCCTTTTTCTTCAGCATATTTAAGAAGGTCCCTTCTACCCTTGAAGCGGTCAAGAAAGCCCTTGTTTTTCCAGGGTGCAAATACCTTTATTTCAGGGTTCAGGGCATAATAGGTGAGCTCAAACCGCACCTGGTCATTTCCCTTTCCGGTTGCACCGTGCGATACATATCCTGCATTTTCCATGGCAGCTATCTCAATCTGCCTCTTGGCAATCAATGGCCTGGCCAGAGCTGTTCCAAGAAGATAGCGGCTTTCATAAACAGCATTTGACCTGATTGCCGGAAAAATATAACCGGTCACAAACTCCTCTTTCAGATCTTCTATGTACACCTTTGATGAACCTATAGCCAGAGCTTTTTCCCGTGCTTCGGCAAAATTGTCATCCTGCCCTACATCAGCAATATAGGCAATTACCTCATAACCCTCATCTATAAGCCATTTCAGAATAACTGAAGTATCCAGTCCGCCACTGTAAGCCAGAATAATTTTTTCATTGTTTTTAGTCATTTTATAAAGATTGTTTTGTTTGATAATCAGGTGAGTTCCGTTTTAGCTTAGAGTCTCAGGCCAGGATTACCTGTTTTCATCTGCCGGAATGGCGGAAGTAAGAACCCTGTGAAGATCCTGTCTGCTGATACCATCCCTGGCGATTATAAGTATGGTGTCATCTCCTGCTATTGTTCCTAATACTTCAAATAACTTCATTCTGTCAATCCTGTATGCAATTCCGCTTGCAAAACCGGGAAGAGTTTTAATTACAGCCATATTCCCACTGTAATCTAAAGAAAGAAATCCCCTGCTCACAGCCTCTTTGATCTCGTCATCTTTTAACTGTTCATCAGTATAATCATCCGGAAGAACATATATATGCCCCTTCTCTTCATCAGCTATTTTACCAATTTTCAGAAACTTTAAATCGCGCGATAAAGTTGCCTGGGTGTAATTGAAGCCGTTGGTTATAAGCTTCTTAAGTAACTCATCCTGATTGCTTATCTTGTTATTTTTGATAAGGTTTCTTATTTCCAGTAATCGTTTTGTTCTGTTCATGATAAGAAAAGGTGGTATAGCTGTCGTCGATGCATAAATATGCAAATAATACGCAAATATATACATAATTTTTATTATGTCAACAATCCAATAGTAATTTATCTTAATTTATTACTAATTTAGATTTACTGTTTGACTGAACAATCAGCGCAGATAATTAATTTTTTAATGAATTGCTTAATTGATAATAATTTATAGATTTTATTGTTATATAATCATCTGATCACCTAAAACCATACTTATGAAGTATTATGTACACTCCCTATCTTTTGTTCTTACCATTTCTCTGTTGTTTTTTTGTACCAGCAGTGCTGGCTCAGACACTGAAGAACTGATCGGGTATTTTTCACGCAAGGCCCTTCCGGTGGCCGATGCAGGAGATATTGACGAGCTTATTGACATGGCAGGGTCGCGAAGACTGGTGTTGCTGGGTGAAGCTTCACATGGTACCAGTGAATTTTACAGATGGAGGGCAGATATTACCAGAAGGCTGATCAGTGAAAAAGGTTTTTCTTTTGTTGCAGTTGAGGGTGACTGGGCATCAATATACAGGCTTAATGAATATATAAAGGGAGTTCCGGGAGCTCCATCTTCTGCAAGGGATGTTCTTCGCCAGTTTGACCGGTGGCCGGAGTGGATGTGGGGTAATACCGAAATAGAAGAACTTGCAGAATGGATGAGGGAGTATAACAGTAAAATTCCTGATAATGAGAAAGTAGGGTTTTATGGTAAGGATGTATACGGGCAGTGGCAGGCAATGGATGACCTTCTGAAATATGCAAAGGAGTTTTTGCCGGATCATTACAATGAAATAAACAGTAACCTCCAGTGTTTTGCCAATTATGACAGGGATGAATGGGTCTATGCACGTGCCGTTGTTGGCAGGGGGCACCCCTCATGCGAGGAGGAACTTCATAACGTTGTAGAAATTTTGCGCAGGCATTCCTCCACACTCAGTGACTATGATGAGAAGAAATATTTCCGCGCCAAGCAGAATGCAATTGTAGTTAAAAATGCAGAGGACTTTTTCAGGCTGGCTGTGACTGATAACGTTGGATCATGGAACAGCAGGGCTACTCACATGTGGGAAACGGTAAACAGGCTTCTGAACACTCACGGTGACGATTCAAGGGGAATAGTATGGGCCCATAACACTCATGTAGGTGATGCTGATGCAACTACAATGCGCTTTCAGGATATGGTTAATATCGGGCGATTAAGCCGGAGAGAACTGGGGCATGATCAGGTATTCATTACCGGGTTCGGTACCTATACCGGAAGAGTTAATGCAGGAAGCAGCTGGGGAACCCGGATGCAGAGAATGAAGGTTCCGGAAGGTGAAAGAGACAGTTACGAATATATATTCGGGCAGCTTGGACATGAGCAGTTCTACCTTATTTTTGATGAAGACGATCGTGATCACAGGCTTCTAAATGAATGGAGAGGTCACCGGGCAATCGGTGTGGTATATAATCCGCAACAGGAATCGGGTAATTACGTTCCTACAATTCTGCCAATGCGTTATGATGCATTTATCTTCATCCGCGAGACGAGCGCATTGCAGCCAGTAAGATAATAATGATTATTCATTATTTCCTTAAGAATTCGGCTCCGGGAATACGGGACAATTGCCTGTAAAGCTGATTTGCATTCAGAATAAAAAAGGTACGAACATTAAAACCTGCCTGCCGAAAAGCAATGGCTACCCATGTGTTGCAGGTTCGGAAAAGGTGGTAACTCCTGGTTGCCAGAAAGTAGAGATCAGTTTCTCCATAGGCGGTGCTTGTAACCGGATTTCCGCTTTCATCAAGAATATAGCTGTCCGACACAAAACCGGTCAAAGCCTCAAACTGCTCCGGAGTTAATTGAACCCGGAGTATCCTGCTTTCTCTGCCATATGCATTAAGTACAGGGGTATTGAATGCAAATATCTGCATTACACTTTGTGTGGGCCACAAAATAGCCCTTGCCGCCAGAAAAACAGGATTGCCACGTGCCTGATAGAACTTCTCATCACCCCATCCGACATCAATAAAGTTGCGATCCTTGTAGTTTTTGATTTCAGGCCAGTGTTCCGGATCAACATCATCGATAGCAAACACTATGCCCGTATGCCATGCTTCCTGGACAATCCAGACCTCGTAAAATTTGTCCTTTTCATTCTTCGCATTATCATCAAATCCGTAGGTTTGTCCCAGAAAGCATAACCAATTCAACAAAGACAATGCTACAAGGAGAGCTGATCTGAAAAGATTTCCGGAATTATTTCTGGTCATGATCTTTCTGTTTTTTGAAAATTGGCAATCAGTGTCAGGCCGTAGGCAAGTGCTGCGATCATCATGACCCATAAAAATCCGGCTTCAACTGCAACTATTGTTGCCAGTGCTGTGCTGATGACTGACAGACAGCCGTTTATTCCCCATGCCCATGGAATAAGAGTATTATTCTGCCTGGATAGTTTTCTAAGTCCCAAAGGAAAAGGCATACCCATGAAGAAAGCTGCAGGAGAAATAAAGGCTATAGAAAGAAATATTTTAGGAAGAAGTGGAAAGTTTATTGTAAGCCTTAATAATGGTGTCAAAAATAAAATGTAAAGTGTAATAAAAATGATTATCAGGGCCAGAACCCTTACAATCACACTACTGTCGTCATTAAAACGTGATGATACCAGGCTTCCTGCACCGGAGCAAATTAGCATGCCACTAAGGACTGCCGCTGCTGCATAAATGGGATTGCCGAAATAGAGGATGAACTGCTGTATGAGAGTTATCTCTATAAACATGAATCCCAGACCTATGCCACTGAAATGAAGAATGGTATATGATCTCCCTCCGCCTTTCCATCCTATCACAAAAAGAGGCAGGATTATCAGAATCACTGCAGCAGCAGTGATCTGCAGAAATGTAATAAGTACAACAAGATATCCGATTTCAAGAAAAGGAACAGTTGACTGGCCAAAAAACTCCTGCATCTTGTTGTAGCGTCTCAGTTTCAGGAACTGAGAAAAGTAGGGTCTGTTGTCAGTAGAGGGTCGAATATTGAAATCATATTCCCTGTAGAAAATACTTCTGTCTTCAGCCATAATCCTGTCAACAGAAACAAAAAAATCGTCGTCCTGTAACTGGTTATAAACCCATCGCTCTGAAGAATCAATTCCGGGCAGCAGAACAGGGTCAAAAAACATTCTGTTGCAGAAATTTCTGATCTTTTCCGTTTCGCTCTGGGATAAAGGTGATTTTTTCAGGACAAAGGTTACAGTTCCCCAGCCCCGGATCGCAGCAATGTGTTTTTCAACAGGCAGTGTGCTGTTTCTTTCATGTGTTTCAACCAGCGTTGCCAGCAGCTTAAGGGGGTTTCTGGACGGATAATCCATCCAGGATGTTACTGATATCATTCCATTCTCTGAAAGTCGTTTCCACATTTCATCCAGAGCCTGTAAGGTAAGTATATACTGCTCCTCCAGCGCATTAATACCAGAGGTCCCGCCAAACGTTTCTGACGTTGGCAGAATAATAAGGTCATATAAATTATCATCTTTCAGCAGATAGCTCCGTGAATGAAGGTTTACAGGATTCATTGCATCATGATGATACATCGAATCAATCATTTCAGCCAGATCTTTTTTAAGAAGGTCGGTTGCAATCCGATTTTGCTCTACTGCAGTAATATTATCAACTCCACGGGTCAGTGCATGGGCTGCAAACAGTCCTGTACCTGAATCAAGTAGCAAAATATTGCCGGGTTTACTGATAACATAAGGAAGGGCGTTGGTAGTGTAGTCCAGAAAATGAGATGTGTCTGTTGCCGTCCATTCGACAACAGGCCCGAACCAGTTTCCGTTATTGAAGATGACATCACGTACGGGCACTATACCCTGATAGGTAAGACTAAGTCCGGGAGCATACCTCAGTGCAGGAGACCTGACAACGCTTAGCTGCCCGTAGGGACTGCTTTTTTCTTTTACAATTTCTGCATCCGGCAGATTCAAAGCACCGGAAAGACTTTTATACTCCGACACCGGAAGGGTGGGAGGTGTGACAATAAGTATTATTGGCAATATAAAGACAGCTAAAACAGGAGCAACTGATTTCAGCATCATTTCTTTAGGTATCAGCAATATCCCACCAACCAGCGGCATAAGTGATATGGCTGACGGAAGCTGGGCAGGATAGAATACCCATAACAGCAAAAGCATCAGTAAACCGCCAAGCCCTGATCCCATCAGATCGGCAAAATACAGCGAACCAATTTTTTCTACATAATGAATGTAAACCAGTCCGATAGCCAGTGCTCCCATCAGAAATGGTATGAAAAATGCAAAATAGGTAACCAGAAGTCCGAGAATCTGGCTGCGGTCAACAAAGAGCAGGTAGGAGTCGAAACTTCCAAAAACCGTTGATGATATCAGCATTATCAGGCTCATTGATGCACCCGAAAGGATCATCAGTGAGGGTAATGCTATCTTTATGTACTTTATGAACCAGTTTCTAGCCAATGCCAGCAAAGTGCCACTTGCTCCAAAACCAAGGAGAGCAACAGATATGACCATATAGGCAAAATGACTCCACTGAATAACAGAAAGAAGCTGCATCAGAGTAAGTTGAAATGCTAATATAGATGCAGAAAGAAGTCCTACACTAAGGTAAATCCTCTTCGTCATATCTTTCGTCATCTTCTGGTAAATGGTACAAAACGGACAGGCATGAGGTTTGTGGTGGTTATTTTGTCACCATGCTTTTCAACAAGCATAAGGGTTTGTACAAGAAAGGGCGACCCAACCGGGATAACCATTTTTCCCCCATCCTTGAGCTGGGCAATAAGTGGAGGAGGAATATACTCAGCAGCTGCAGTTACAACTATGGCATCGTATGGTGCCTGCTCCTCGTGTCCGAAATATCCATCGCCAACTATAACCTCAACATTTTCATAGTTAAGGCTTTCCAGTAGCTGTTTTGCCTGATTACCAAGTTCAGGTATGATTTCTATGGTATAAACCCTATCAACTATCTCGGCAAGTACTGCTGCCTGGTAGCCTGAGCCGGCTCCTATTTCCAGGACCCTGTCCTCCGGACCCGGGTTGACCAGCTGGGTCATATATGCTACAATATAAGGTTGGGAGATTGTCTGACCGTAACCGATCGGCATGGGACCGTCATCATAGGCCCTTCTTTGCTGACCACGGGGGACAAACAGGTGACGTTCGACATTTTTCATCGCGCGCAAAGTAGCTTGATGATCTATTCCCCTGTTTTGTATCTGCTGGCGAACCATATTTTCCCTCTTCCGCTCAAAGTTCTGTGCGTATCCCACCTGAGTGGGAATTATGAATAAAAGAATTAAAACCGCTGCTGATTTCATATTATCCTGTTTTTTAAGTCCACAAAATACAAAAATAGGGCCATTTTACCAACCATATTTTTTGATCGGTAAATTATGGTAGATAAGGAACCTAAGATTTTTTTTTATTTCTTTGTAACTATATCTATAAATGGATTTCTTTAATCAGGAAAAAAGTACAACAGAATACTAACTAAAACGCAACTGCTATGAAACAAAAATCTTTATTATCCGCAGCATTTCTATTATTAATTTTTGGTGCTATGAAAGCACAAGATGTTGAACCCCATCAGGTTACTGAAGTGCATGAACCTGTTCCGCCTGTTGTTACACCCGGAGTTGGAACTGCTCCGCCCTCAGACGCCATTATACTTTTTGACGGAACAGACCTTTCCAACTGGGAGAAAATTGATGGTAGTCCTGCAGAATGGGAGGTAAAGAACGGTGTGATGACAGTTGTACCAGGAACAGGACATATCAGGACAAAACAGGGTTTTGGTGATGTTCAGCTGCACCTTGAATGGCGTACACCTGAAGAGATTAAAGGAAAAGGGCAGGGACGCGGAAACAGCGGGGTCTTCTTTATGGATCAATATGAAGTCCAGATTCTGGATTCGTATGATAATCCTACCTACCCCAACGGAATGGCTGCATCAGTCTATAAACAAACCATACCTCTTGTGAACGCTTGCAGAAAGCCGGGTGAATGGCAGACCTATGATATTATCTTTATGGCTCCCAGGTTCAATGAGCAGGGCAGGGTTACACACCCGGCAAGAGTGACCGTGATCCATAATGGCGTGCTGGTTCAGAACAACGTCGAAATATGGGGGCCGACCCGATTTGTCGGATTACCCCAATATAGAAAACATGAAGATCGATTGCCCCTCAGATTACAGGATCACCGCGATCTGGTGAGTTTCAGGAATATTTGGATCAGGGAATTATGATAATTGCGTACTCATTAACCTGTTTCTGCTGTTGAACCCGGACTAACGAGCTCTCTTTTCCTTAGTTTGGAGAAAGAGGCTGATATTCAAGGGAGGTAATAACAAAGGTGGTTTACGCGAAAGCGGAAAGGCAGGTGACTGGTCAGGAAGCCCGTTCTCAGGCATTCAGGAATTGCCTGAGAACGTATTGCAATATGCCTCCGTGGGTATAATATGCTATTTCAATATCTGAATCCAGTCTTGCGATAACCTTAAATCTTATCAGGTTGCCGTTATTATCGTGTGCTTTTACCTCAAGTATATCAAGTGGTTTAATTCCACCGGCAATACCAGTGATGTTGAAATGCTCCCTTCCGGTCAGACCGAGTGAAGAGGCATTTTCACCTTCCACATACTGCAGGGGCAGAACCCCCATTCCGACCAGGTTACTCCGGTGGATCCTCTCATAACTTTCTGCCAGAACGGCCTTTATGCCAAGCAGGAAAGTGCCCTTTGCAGCCCAGTCCCTGCTTGACCCGCTTCCATATTCCCTGCCTGCCAGGACAATTAACGGAGTATTGTCCCTTTTGTAGAGCTGTGCAGCATCAAAAACACTGAGCTCCTTGTTTTCAGGAAGATAATTAGTGTACCCGCCTTCCGTTTCAACCAGTCTGTTTTTTATTCTCACATTGGCAAAAGTCCCCCGGATCATTATTTCATCATTACCTCTCCGCGACCCGTAGGAATTGAAATCCTTCCGTTCTACACCTTTTTCAATCAGATATTTTCCGGCAGGTGTTTTTGTACTGAATGCCCCTGCCGGTGAAATATGGTCAGTTGTAATACTGTCGCCGAGCATTAACAATACACGGGCATTTTCAATATCCGTTAATTCAGCGGGAACTGTTTCCAGATTCCGGAAAAAGGGTGCCTCCTTTATATATGTTGAATTTTCGTCCCACCTGTAGACTTTTTCTTCAGGTATTTCAAGGTTTTTCCATATTTCATCGCCATCAAAGATCTCCCCATAATTTTTTTCATAATCTTTTTGTGAAAGTACGGTATTCATTGCCCGGGATATCTCTTCACCCGAAGGCCATAAATCTTTCAGGTATACCGGGTCCATATTTGGATCCCATGCCACGGGGTCATTCAAAAGATCAATGTCTATTCTTCCTGCAAGAGCATAGGCAACGACCAGAAGGGGCGACATCAGATAGTTCAGCTTTACCTGGGGATGGACACGCGCTTCAAAATTTCTGTTGCCCGAAAGAACTGAAGCAACAATAAGATCGTTTTCTTCTACTGCTTTAGAGATATGGGCAGGAAGCGGACCTGAATTGCCTATGCAGCTTGTGCATCCGTAACCGACAACGTGAAATCGCAAGGCCTCCAAATCATCCAGCAATCCTGAGTTATCAAGGTAATCGGTTACAACTTTTGATCCGGGTGCCATAGATGTCTTGACCCATGCCTTGGTCTGCAGTCCACGCTCTCTTGCCTTACGTGCAAGAAGGCCTGCACCTATCATGACGCTGGGGTTGGATGTATTGGTGCATGAGGTAATCGCTGCAATTACCACCGAGCCGTCACTAAGCGTATATTCCTCATTTTTTATCCTCACCCCGGCAGTCCGCAACCCATTCTCAACAATCTTCGGTTCAACTTCTGCTATTTCCGTACTTTCAGTAGTTTTTTCCTGTTGCGGCGGACTCCCGCCTTCTCCTTTCCACCGGTCAAGTTCCCGTTCATCGATCCTGATATAGTCTCTGTTAAAATCAGATTTAAGTTGCTTCTGAAAAGCGCTGTTCGCATCCCGCAGAAGTATCTTGTCCTGTGGCCGCCTGGGCCCCGATATGGTTGGTTCTACTGTTGAAAGATCAAGCTCCGCCACCTGCGAATAATTAATATTTTCGCTGCCCGTTCTCCAGAGCATATTGGCCTTGCAGTAATCCTCTACCAGTCTTACCTGCGATTCATGTCTGCCGGTATCTTTCATATACTCAGTGGTGCGCTCATCGACGGGAAAATATGTGATGGTGCAGCCAAATTCGGGCGACATGTTTGATATAGTTGCGCGGTCGGGGACTGTGAGACTGGACAGACCATCACCAAAAACCTCTACAAACTTGCCTACAACTCCGTGCGACCTCAAAAGATGCGTTATAGTCAGTACCAGGTCAGTAGCTGTTGTTCCTGCCTGCATTTTGCCGGTTAGCTTAAGCCCTATGACCTCAGGCATAATGAAGTATACCGGCTGTCCGAGAATGGCTGCCTCTGCCTCAATACCACCGACACCCCATCCGACAACACCTATACCGTTAACCATGGGTGTATGGCTGTCTGTTCCCACAAGTGTATCGGGAAATACGAGGTTGTCGCGGATTATTACACCCTTAGCAAGATATTCCAGATTTACCTGGTGACATATACCCATGCCCGGTGGGACAACTGAAAAATTGTCAAAAGCCTTTTGCGCCCATTTGAGAAACTTGTATCTTTCTCTGTTTCTTTCATATTCCTTTTCAACATTCCGCAGGTAAGAATTACTGGTACCAAAAAAATCTACCTGGACTGAGTGGTCAATAACAAGATCTACAGGTATCAGGGGACTGATTCTGTCGGGGTCCTTTCCTTTTCTGGACATTTCGGCCCTGAGGGAAGCAATGTCAACAACTGCGGGTACGCCGGTAAAATCCTGCATCAGTACACGGGAAGGCTTATATGGAATATCCCTTTTACCCGGATCCGGCTTCCAGTTTAAGATGGTTTCAATGTGCTCATTTGTTATACCGAATCCGTCAAAGTTCCTGATGGCATTCTCAAGAAGTATCCTGATGGAAAATGGAAGATGAGCAACAGGGTACCCCAGCTCTTCAAGCTTTCTGAAACTGAAATAAATATATTCTTCCTTTCCGGTTTTAAGCCGGTCCTGCAGGTCAAATGGAAGTTTTGTCATATTTAGGAGATTATTATAAAAAACTAAAAATAAACATAAGTACTGATATAAACAACTGCATATATTCCTTCAGCTGAAATACCAGTAGCGAATCCCGGTCATCTGTAAAAACTTTCTTTGATTGACCTGAATATTTATAATCAATCAAAAGATTTAATGGAAGTGGCAATAATCTCAATTGCTTCACGAAGCTGCTGTTCGTTTATGACCAGTGGAGGGGCAAATCTTATAATATGGCCGTGGGTTGGTTTGGCCAGCAACCCGTTATCTTTCATTTTAAGGCATACGTCCATTGCGGTTTTACCCTTTCTGGGCTTTATAACCACAGCATTTAGAAGGCCTTTGCCCCTTACTGTCTGTATCATTTCCGAATTCACCCTGGCGAGCTCTCTGCGGAATATCTTACCTAGCTTTTCAGCGTTCCCTGCAAGATTTTCTTCCTTTACCACCCCGAGAGCAGCCATGGCAACCCTGGCTGCAACCGGATTGCCTCCGAAAGTTGATCCGTGTTCACCGGGTTTTATTGTAAGCATGATGTCATCGTTGGCAAGGACGGCTGAAACAGGAAATACTCCGCCTGAAAGAGCCTTTCCAAGTATAAGTATGTCAGGCCTTACATTTTCATGGTCACAGGCGAGTAGTTTGCCGGTACGGGCAATACCGGTCTGCACCTCATCAGCAATAAAAAGGACGTTGTGTTTTTTGCACAACACTGATGCTTTTTTAAGATAACCCTCATCGGGAACATAGACTCCGGCTTCTCCCTGGATAGGCTCGACAAGGAAACCGGCTACATTTGGGTCCTGCAATTCTCTTTCAAGCGCAGGGATATCATTGTAGGGGATAGTTATAAAACCCGGTGTGTAGGGTCCGTAATCCTTTCTTGCCTCCGCATCAGTAGAAACCGAAACAATAGTGATGGTTCTGCCGTGGAAATTATTTTCGCAGACAATTATTTTTGCCTCTCCCTGGGGAACACCTTTTTTCAGATATGCCCATTTGCGGCAAAGCTTGAGTGCTGTCTCATCTCCTTCTACACCGGTATTCATTGGGAGAACCTTGTCGTACCCAAAATATCCGGTTATATACTCTTCATATTCGCCCAGGGATGAATTGTGAAATGCGCGGGAAGTAAGGCAGAGCTTTTTAGCCTGCTGAACAAGTGCATTTACAATTTTAGGATGACAGTGACCCTGATTCACCGCCGAGTAAGCAGAAAGAAAATCAAAATAACGCTTTCCTTCAACATCCCAGACATAAACCCCCTCTCCGCGATCAAGAACAACAGGCAGAGGATGATAATTGTGGGCTCCGTATTTCTCTTCTCTTTTAATATAATCCTGTGTCGTCATATCGAGTTAATTAATTATTAAATTTTGCTATATCAGGGGTTTCCTGAAACAGAATGCAATCTTAGCACAAGTTTTTTGAATAACAAAAGAGATCCGGATAATAATTATTATAATTTCATTCCAACAAATCGTAATTTTTGTTGTTTAATTGGCTGTACCATAAAATTGAACATTAAAGTTAAATCCATATTCCAATAAAAAAAAATGAAGGATAATACCGGTAAAATTAATGACCTGATAAAGAAACGTTTCAGTCCCCTGGCTTTTGATAAAAGGGCCATTGAAGAATACAAAATAATGAGATTATTTGAGGCTGCCAGATGGGCTCCCTCCAGCAGGAATGAACAACCCTGGAGATTTATTTTCGCTACCAGGGATGATGGCCCTGCTTTTGAAAATATGATCAGTACCCTTGCTGAGGGAAACAGAATATGGGCACAAAACGTCCCTTTGCTCATCCTGAGCATTGCAAGTTTCTACTCCTCATTCAGTGGCAAGCCAAATTACTATGCCATGCATGATACTGGAATGGCTGTAGGCAACCTGCTGGTTCAGGCAACTGAAATGGGCCTTTATGTTCACCAGATGGGAGGATATGATAAAAAGATGGCCAGGCAAAAACTCGGTATTCCAGAACAATACGAACCAGTAGCAATGATTGCAGTCGGATACAGGGGCAACCCGGACGACCTGCCTGACGATCTGCAGAAAAGAGAACAGGCACGTAGAACAAGATTGCCGGTAGAAGAAATAGTTTTCAGACGCGTCTGGAAAACAACATAATGATTTTTCAGAAATTTGCAGTCAGTCGAATATTAATCCGTCTCCCGGACAGGTAATTTGGTATTGCAAATTCGCCGGGGACCGAAGGGTCAGAGGAAATGGTCCTCAGCCAGAAGTATGAAACAGTATTATTTATATCCAGAAGATTGAATATCTCTGCCCCAATCCACAGACTACGGTATTTACTTCTTGCAGTATGTCCCATCCTTTCCGGATCCTTAATCCTGCGGATGATCTCTTTTGAGAAGCCCAGATCAACTCTCCTGTATGATGGCATACGGAACGTCATGTCATATGCAGGTGTGTTTGGTGGATTGAAGGGGATGCGACTGCCATACTGCAGTTTCATATGTACCTTGTAGGTCGGATTATTAGGCAGATAGTCCTGGAAAAAAAGTGCAAAATTAATCAGTTGGTCTGTTGGTCTGGGGTAATATTCCGTTCGTCTGATTTGGTTAGTAATATTATCCTCGTACCTCACATATTCGCGAGTTTGCAGAAATGCCAGGCTGATCCAGGAGTCTATTCCCTTGACAAAATCACCATGCAGTTTAAGATCTATTCCTGTGGCATAACCCCTTGCATTATTCCGGCCTGAATAGATGATTCTGATATTATCAATGGTGTAGGGTATCATATCATACAGCCATTTATAATAAAACTCTGATGAAAGCCTGAATGGCCTGTTCCAGATATTAAGAAAGTATTCGCCTCCCATAACAAGATGAATGGAGCGTTGTGGTTTCTGATCATAGTTGATATTTCCCGTTTTATCACGGAACTCCCTGAAGAAAGGCAACTGATAATAATACCCGCCGGAAAGATGAAATACAAGGTTATTATAAGCAGCAGGATATATCGTCAGTGAAGAGCGGGGACTGACAAGGAGGCGGTTGTTAAAATCCCAGTAACTGAATCTAACACCCGCATTAAAATCCATTGCAGCCAAGTTCAGTGAAATACGGGTGGTGTTTTGTAAATATGAAGAAAACCTGGTCAGGTTCAATCTGTTTCGGGAATCTGCAAGATGCAAAGGTAAAATCTCATTCCCTGTATATGGCAGATTATAGCCGGCCGAATCCATCATCTGCCATTCTCTCATCTCATCGTTGAAAATATTTTTCTGCAATTGCAAGCCCCATTCCATCCTGTTCTTTCCGAAAGAATAATCTCCTTTGTGGGATAATGAAATTACATATGCTTCAAGATAATTCCGGGCATGGTTCATAAAAGATCCTATCCCGATATTCATAATGCTGTCACCCAGATTTTCGGAAGAAAGTTGTTTTTCAACCTGGTTTATCAGGTATAACCCGTTAATATCAAAGGTTTCTGATTCCAGTGTTGAGAATGCAGATAAGTTCACCGAGAGGTTCAGGCCTTGAAAAGGTTTATATTCACCGTTTAAGGAAGCAAACATTGTTTCGAAAACAGTTTCATCACGGCCATCAAAATAAACCATCAGCTGCATGGGATTATCAAAGGTACCAAAACTTGTTTTTCTGGTTTCCGGGGTGAATCCATACCTGTTCCTGGAATAGTGGGAAAGGAGAGAAAGTTTTAACCTGTCAGAAATATTATAGTTAGCATATGACTGAAAATCAGCAAATGCCGACAGGTAGTCGCCTTGTTCATCCATAGTTCGCAGGAGGTAATTGTTAGTCTGGTACCTTAAGCCGCTTACATGGCTGAATTTACCATTTGATGATACTCCTTCAACGTGGGCTGAAGCTCCCAGCAGACTGGCAGAAGCAGAAGCTGCAAAAGAAACAGGCTCTCTGTAGGTAATATCAAGAACCGATGATAATTTATCTCCGTACCTGGCACTAAAACCTCCCGCTGAGAAGCGAACGGAACCTACAAGGTCAGGGTTTATAAAGCTTAATCCCTCTTTTTGCCCTGAATGGATCAGAACTGGCCTGTAAATCTCAACCCCGTTAACATATACAAGGTTCTCATCAAAATTGCCCCCTCTTACTGAATATTGAGAGCTGAACTCGCTTCTTCCTGATACTCCCGGCATGGTCATAAGAAGGTTTTCAATGCTGCTTCCGGTGGAGGGTAGTAAATCCATCGCTCTGATATCTATCCTGCTCAGGCTTCCTTCCCTTTCAATTCTCTGAAAAACTGTTACCTCTGAAATTTCTTCAAAAGCCATTTTTATATTAAAATCGGCCCTGATATTTTCTCCTGCTTTTCCGGTAAAGGTCTTTTTTACAGTTTCATAGCCTACTATTGTTATTCCTACAATAATTTCCTGGTTGGCAGGAACATTTAAACTGTATTCACCCGCTGCATTGCTTATTGTACCAAGAGGAGTTCCCCATATGCTGATATTTGCAAGGGGAATAGGGTTATTATGCTCATCAAGAACATAACCGTAAAGCCTGAATGTAGGAGCTTGTGAATAGGTAAGGTCACTGGCAGACAGGAAGAGGATACAGCATATTAAAAAAGTCCTGAGAAAATACATCAATGGGCTTATTTACGTATTTCGCCTGTTGGGCAACTTTAACGGATAAAACTCAAATATTACGGAAAAATTGCTATTTTTCCAAAATCCCTTTGGATTTGTTAACTCGCTATCAAATATAGCAACTTTTTCATTGTCTCTTTTTGCCTGATCAACAATAAAACATTACGTGGAATTTTGGTTTCATCCTTTTT
>SLKJ01000194.1 GCA_007134675.1 Bacteroidales bacterium | reverse complement strand
GATAACCTGAGGAATGTACTGTTACCGGGACTGTTTACCATGGGAGTGTTCTGTATAAAGCTGTACCTTTCGCCTGTTTCACTGTCGGTCCGTGTTGCTGGGTGTTGCCAGTATGAATGCCCATTGATAATATCCAGACGGGAAGTATTGGAAAGCAGGGCATAACTGCTTTTAAACCGTCCGGTATGATCACTGTTGGCTATAACAAGGGATTTTAAACCCAGATCATCCTTAAGATAGCTATTCATCCCGGTATAGAAATCCCTCTCGGTTTCAATAATAAACCTTGCCTCGGCATGAAACCTTAAATCAGAAGCATTCTCAAATTCATCGGGTGTTAACCTTGGTATTTCTCTCCCCGGTCTTACGCCGGCCTCTTTCTCAATAGCTGAAATATCCTCATGGCTGATATTCTCTTTCAGCCAGTTGTTGTATTTTTCTGTCAGAACCTGACCATAATAGGGTGGTAAATCTACCCATATGCCCCCACCCGGAGTTGTCCTCTCCCCCAGCAAACGGCCGCTAAACCATGCTTCAATCAATGAATTCTCATTTACTATTTCCACTATTGCCAGTCCCGGTTCATTGATATAGGCATTTCCGGTATAAGGGTTAACGTGGGTGAGAAGTTGTTTTGAAAACTCCTTTTGCAGGTAAATAAGCCGATCATAAAACAGGTTAGCACCTTTGGCAGTTCCCAGGATCTCATATTCAGCAATCCCGTCTCCTTCCATAAACCTTCGGGAGGTATTAAGGTTAAAGTTAATATATATGCCGGCCTTTATCAGCTCAGCTACAAAATAGTCAAGTTTGTCAAGTTGATCAGGATGTAACTCACGTGTATTATTCAGATCAAGATTAATAACAGTGCCTTCCTGGTTCCAGGTGTTTTCAAAGTGATGAATCCTCACCATGTTCACACCAAATCGGGCAAGGAAGGCAGCGTACCCGGCAGCATCTTCCTTCTCGGGGAAACAGGCCCTGGAAGAAAGGTTAATACCCCAGATCTTAAACCTCTCACCCGAGGGTTTTACAAAATTCCCGTTTTCTACCCTTAAAAATCCATCCCTGCCGGCAGGAGGGTCAAGTAAAAACGACAAATTAAGCCTGGATTCTTCACTATTTCTCCACTCAAGAGAAAAAGGACTGAATTCAACAGGCCTTCCGGAATGATCACTGACAGTATCGCCTGATATGGTAGTTAAAAAATGTTGGGCGATAGATCCTGATTGAATCGAACTATTAACTTCATCTGTAGATTTGACCTCTGATGGGTTTACAAACAAAAGGAAAAACTTGAAAATAAGCAGCGGGAGAAAACCCGCATAATCTGTATTTTTCTGATTGACCATAAATAGAGGGTTTTATCAGCTAATATGTTTAATAATTATTTAAAAACCAATAGAATTTTAATAAAAATCAGTACGTTTGATAAATAAAGGGTTATAATTCCAAATAAACTGTACTTCATAATTATGTTGCCAAAACGATTAGACCGGAAGGCAATCTATGAAAGTCCATGGGTTAATCTTTATCTTGATAAAGTTTTATTGCCCTCCGGCAAAGTAATAGAAGAGTATCATCAGCTTGATTATCCCAAAGAGTCAGTATCTGTTTTGTTGGTGAATTTCAGGAATGAAATATGTTTTATCAGGTCTTTGCGGTATACAACACAAAAGGTGGAGTGGGAATTACCATCAGGCGGAATTGATAATGGGGAAGATATAATAACTGCTGCCTGCCGGGAAGTATTTGAAGAAACTGGTTTCAATGCGAACGATTTAAAGCATATATATTCCTACAACCCATCAAATGGAATGTCTAACCAAAATGTACATGTAGTTTTAGGAAAAGTGGATAATACTTCACAAAATGAAGTTGATAACGACGAAGTTAAAGAGGTCCGATGGCTTTCAGAAATCAAAATAAAAAAGCTTGTTGCTGAAAACGATATTAATGATGGAATATCGTTATTGTCGTTGCTATTGTATTTCAGCGAACTGCTTCCTGAGCTTTCGCAAACCTGATTAAATCTTTAAAAACAACTTAATCACCTTACAAAAAATACCCGGTATGATAAACAGACGGAATACTTTAAAGCTGCTAACAGCTGCAACAGCCGCAGGTTTATTTCCGCAGTCGGGAAGAAGGTACTTTCCCTGGAACTTTTTAATCCGGATTATTGGGCCATGGATGCATTAGTCGTGGCTAAAACAGGTTTGAACAGGATGAAAGGAATTGTGGCAGGTATGTAATCAGGTGCCTTTCGTTCTTAATCATATATATAATTAAATAATTAAGTAGTTTTTCAGAAAAGAATAGCTCTTGATATCAGGCTTTTACAATAGAAAAGCCCCAATAAATGGTATTTACCACTCCAACTTACTGAACAAATCAAATCATAATTTTGTTTATTTTCTGTCAATGCCCATGTTATATTTAAAATGTTCGTAGCAGGAAAAATAAATTTTTGATTAATACATTGTGGTACACAGGCTTTGATTCATGTCTGGAAAGCAGTTTACAAACAATACAATAATTATAAACTATTAAAACCAAAACTATGGCAAAGGATTTAGCTGAAATTCACGAAATCATTACCGATATGTTCAAGTGGCCCGAAAATGAAAAAGAGCTTGAAAAATATAAACTGACGGACGATCAACTACGGTTTTACCATGAAAATGGTTACATAGCCAACATCAGGGTTCTGGATGACAGACAGATTGACATACTCGCAACTGAGCTTGCTGAGTTTACTCAGCCAGGTTATTCCAATAAACTTTTTTACGAGTATAACTCCAATGAATCAACAGATCCCACACGAAAGCTTTTTCATGCATTAGGAGCCTGGAGAATTTCAAACGGATTTCATGATATCTTGTGGAATCCGGCTGTAGTTATACCTGCAAGCCAGCTTTTTGGAAACACCTCTGTAAGATTCTGGCACGATCAGATTTTCTATAAACCAGCCAATCACGGTGGATTAGTTGCATGGCATCAGGATTATTCATTCTGGACACGTACAGTTCCTATGAACCATCTTACAGTCTGGTTTGCATTGGATGATTCCGACCGCCATAACGGATGTCTTTATTATGTCCCTAAGAGCCACAACTGGGGTTTGTTGGAAAAGGTGGAACTTGGGGGTGAAATGGAAAAACTGAAAAGCTATCTTTCAGATGAGCAAAAAAATAATTTTAATCCTGTTCCAATTGAGATGAAAAAGGGTTTTGCAACCTTTCACCACCCCCTTCTAATACATGGCTCCTTTGAAAACTCAACAGATAGGCAAAGAAGAGCTATTGTTCTGAATTTTTTCGAAGACGGAACAAAATCAGATTCAAACGAACCACTATTAGAGGGTACAGATATAGTCCCCGAAGGCACCAAAGTTGAAGGTAAATTTTTCCCGTTACTTTATTCGGTCCGTAATTGATAACGATTTTTATACAGGAGCGGGCAGATCATACCTAAAAGGAAGGTCCCCCTTGCCTGAGCTGTTTATTATTCTGAGGAAACCAGCCAGTGAGCAACGCGATAAAAGAAGGCTATACTTTCGGCCACTTCAGGCATGGATTCTTCCCAGTTATGCTCATATTCAATAGAGAAAGAACCTTTAAAGCCCTGTCTTTTAAGTTCGTGCATAACTCCTGCCAGATTTGAGTTTCCCGCTCCCCAGGGAACATCGTGGGCAGCTCTTACCCCAAAGTCATTCAGGTCCTTGAAGTGAAATGAAAGAAGCCTGCCGTGTAAATAATTTACACATTCCACCGGATCCAGGCCGGAACGTATCCAATGGCCGGTATCCCCACAGACGCCGATTCTGTTTGATCTGCCTGCAATTACAGAAGTCACGATGTCCGGATGCCAGTACCGTGTAGGCTTAGGATGGTTATGAATAGCAAACTGGATATCATACTTGTCACATAACATTTCAATATGGTCGATAAACCTGGCCATAGGTTCGGAAGTTATGGTTTCAATTCCCATATAATCGGCAAAAGCGAAGATCTGGTTCCATTGCTCTTCGGTATTTCCCTGGACAACACCATAATTTATAGCCTTAACCCCTTTTTTATCAAGCAATTCCAATATTTTATCACGCGTTTTCTCATCAGCATCATAGGCTGTGGTTCCCTCAATTCCGGCACCAATTTCTTGTCCGGGATACAACTCGATATATCTAATTCCCAGTTCATTTAACTTGTCAAGCGTTTCTTCAAGGGTAAAAAGCCTGAAGGTCCAGGCTTGAACAGCCAGTTTCCACCCCAGCTTTTCCAGTGCTGAATCGTCATATTCATAGGCTGTGATGGCTTGTCCATTTGATGGGAGATAAAGCATAAAGACACAAATGCTCAGGAAAATAATTCTTTTCATTGTAATAGTTTTTTGATGTTGTTATAATATTAAAAACTTCTCAGAATTGTTAAAGTCTAAGATTATGTTAGACGAATGGGTCATCCATATCATAAAAAGATAAAAAAGCGTCAGAATGAAGAGTATAAAACAAGAGTATCTGGATCAGTCAAACGCTTTAACAAACATACACATTCTTCAGCAAATTATAGAAAGTTACTCAATAAATTTTGATAAAGTCAATATGTTCAATATTTCAGTTCAGCATAATCCAACTAAATAGAGAGGGGGAATAACCTGAAAACCAGGGGTCCGTTTAAACAGGACTGACTGCCCGCTTTCAGCGGGATTGACTGTCCGAAATCACAGGAATACGCAGTTTATCATTAATTATTATCATATTATAATATCTCCTATGGAGAACGGACTCAAAGAAACATTATCAGGCCTAACCTGTACCACTGATCCAGCCGACAATTCTCTCTGAATCCGGAGCTTCTCTGGGACCCGCATAGTCAACAATATTTCCGTTTTCATCTATCATGAATTTCTGAAAATTCCATGTTACTTCTGCATCAAATTTGCCATTTTCAGATTTTTCAGTTAGCCACTGGTAGAGAGGGTGGATATCATCACCTTTGACTGATATTTTCGACATCATAGGGAATGATACACCATAGTTTACGGTACAGAATTCTGCAATTTCCTCATTTGTACCAGGCTCCTGATTCGCAAAATTGTTTGCAGGAAACCCGATAATTGTAAAATTATCACCACCATATTGTTCATAAAGGTTCTGAAGCCCTTCATATTGTGGTGTCAATCCACATTTGGATGCGGTGTTTACAATAAGAACCTTTTTACCCTTTAGGTCGGCCAGATCAAAAGGATCACCATAAATGTCATAAACCGTGAAATCATGTAATGAATTGCGGGTCTGTGCATTCAGCATAATCACTGGTAAAAGAAGCAAATATAGTAGTAACGATGTATGTTTCATTTTTTTAGTTTTTATTTAATTGCAAAATTCTAAACAAATTATTCTTCGTAATGTTCATGCGGTCATTTATTAAAAAAGGCTGGTCTGGTTTGTCCTTTTTTCGGACTATTGCTAATTTAGAACCTGAAAAACAAGATATGAACTTAGTTTTACATCATAATCAAACCCTTTTATTATAAACAGCTTAAAATTTGCCGGTTACGTGAAGAAACGCATTAGAATAAGAGTATATGGCCGGGTACAGGGTGTATCCTTCAGGTTTGAGGCACGAACAATGGCCCGGTACCTCAATATTAAAGGATTTGTAAAAAATCTTTATGATGGCTCGGTATATATTGAAGCAGAAGCCTGTGAGAGGGCCCTGGGTGATTTTACCAGCTGGTGCCGGAAAGGTCCTGATTTTGCTAAGGTTGAAAGGGTTGAAACTGAAGATATTCCGGTTAAGGATGATAAAATGTTTGACATCAGGTTTTGAAAAACTAAAATGAGGCAATTCCTTGCCATACCACTTCCAGAAGAGCTTAAGAATAAGCTGGAGTATGTTATTTCACCCTTTCGGGGAATCAAGGGGCTGAAACCCGTCAGAAAGGAAAATTTGCATCTTACCTTATTATTCCTGGGTAATACAGGCTCTGAAGAAAACCTCACCGAATTACGTAAGATTACCTTCTCCCCCTTCAGCCTTACAACGACAGAAATAAAGCTCTTCCCCGAAAGGAAACCAGGGCTTATATGGCTTGAACTAGAAGAGTCTGAAGAGCTGAATGACCTGTACGAAAGGATTGCACAGGTTTACGGGATAAGTGAAGAGCTGAAGGCCCATATTACGCTTTCGCGGATAAAATGGCTTCTGCCACAGGACTACAGGGTTGTATCAGAAGAGATCAGGCTTGTCAATCCTTTCAGAACAGCTTTCACCGTAAACCGTTTTAATCTCTACAACAGTGAACTCCGGCCGGAAGGACCGGTTTACCGGGTAGCAGAATCCTTTATATCCCGTTAAGCTCAGCTGATAGTGTGGTTGTAGTTCTTATTGTTTCGCGGATAAAGATTATTTTTTTCCGGTTTCTCAGGATTAAACACCCTGTCTGTAAAAGAGGTCAGCAGAATTTTATTTTCGAATATAATCCAGCACTTTTGTTTCAATTGTAGAAGTAACACCAAATGTAGATGAAATTTTTTTTATTTAAAATTACACACTATCAAATGAAAAAAATTTCATCGGAAAGTGCAGCGGTTCCGACTGTAAGCATAAATTTTGGATATTTCATTGAAACAAAATTTATGCTTTTTACAGGAGAAAGATACGAATTTAGGAATAAATGCCGGCTTAACCATTACCCGGTTCATCCAGCTTCTGGTGTATCAGTTTAAGTTCGTTTTTCAGCTCGGCCACAATGCGCCGGGTTTCCTCATCGCCGGTTTCGGTGGCCGGCAACTCGGTGCTGATAAAGTTTACAAAATGCCACACTTCCCTGATCTCCCCCACCGGCAGGTCATACGGCTCATAAAAGGGGTTGAGGGAGTAAAGCCGTAACGCCCCCTCCGATCCTATCAGGTTATCAGCTATCTTGAACACTACCCCGTCATTAAGGGTAAGTACAATATATGGCTTTCCGCTGATGATCCCATGCCAGTCCGCAATAAATTCCCCCGTCACCCATGAACCGTCGGGTATAGGCAGCATTGAGTCGCCGCTTACCTGAAAAGTCCGGTACTTACGGTTTGCAGAAAGGAACGGAAGGCTGAAGACCGGGAGCTCCTTAATATATTCGGGATCGGCGTAGCCGTTAACATAGCCTGCCTTTGCCTTTTCATTTACCAGCTCGATATTATCATCGTTGCTGCTGTTAACCGTGGTGGCCAGCACACGCAGTCCGCTGCCCCTGATATAGACATCATTGCCCCTCTCAAGCTCCGAAAGCTGGTATTCAGACAGCCTTGTCAGGTCAACCCTTAACAGGGTGTCGACAGCTATTTTGTAGTAATCGGAAAAGGCCAGCAGCACAGAGGCGTTGGGCACCGTCTGGCCATTTTCGTAGTTATTCAGGGTGCTGCGCTTCATTCCCAGAGCAAATGCTGCATCTTCCTGTGTTTTTTTCCTGCGCTTGCGCAGGTGCTTTACATTTGATGAAAAGTTCATTATGAATGCTTTTATGTTACCGAAAACCTGCCGGTCAGGCTATTTCATGTGCCCCTCCCCCCCCTTGTTACAGGTCTCTCTATCACCGTGGCCGGAGAACAAAAAATTTCCGGCCGGAATTTTATTCTATCAAACAAATTTACTAAATTATAGTCATTAATTTGACTATTTAACAGTCAAATGTAACGCCTTTTTATTAAAAATCAAATTTTTAACCCGGCAAAATCATGTTTTTATCTTAAAAAGCATAAAATGGATACAGCAAACCGCGATATAGTGCATATGGACCTCGACAGCTTCTTCGTGTCGGTCGAACGGCTGCAGAACAGCAGCCTGGAGGGCAAACCTGTAGTGATAGGGGGCACATCCGACCGTGCCGTTGTTTCAAGCTGCAGCTACGAAGCCCGCAAATTCGGGGTGCATTCGGCAATGCCAATGAAGATGGCACGAATGCTTTGCCCCCACGCGGTAGTGGTCAGGGGCGACATGGAAAATTACAGCAGGTACTCGAATACCGTTACCGATATCATTGCAGAAAGCGCCCCCGTATATGAAAAGGCATCGATAGATGAGCACTATATAGATATAAGCGGCATGGACCGCTTTTTCGGGTGCTATAAGTGGACTCACAAGCTACGGCAGAGGATCATGAAAGAGAGCGGCCTGCCGGTATCATTCGGACTGTCAGTAAACAAGACCGTGGCAAAGATGGCCACCGGAGAGGCCAAGCCGGCCGGAGAACTTCATGTTCAGCGTCCGCGGGTGCCCCTTTTCCTGGCCCCCCTTTCAATCAGGAAGATACCGATGATAGGCGACAAGACCTTCCGGATGCTCAGGTCAATGGGTGTTGATACCATATCTACCCTTCGTCAGATGCCGCCTGAGCTGATGGAGAGGGTAATGGGAAAAAATGGCACGGAGATATGGCGACGGGCCAACGGCATTGACAACACCCCGGTGGAACCCTACTGGGAACAGAAATCGGTCAGCACCGAACGCACGTTTGAGCAGGATACCACCGATGTTAAAATGCTGAGGAGGCTGCTGGCGGGTATGGTCGAAAAGCTCTGCTATGAACTGCGGTCGCAGCAGAAGCTTACCTCCTGTATAACGGTAAAACTGCGCTATGCCAATTTCGATACCCATACCCTTCAGAAGCGGATCCCCTACACCTCGTTTGACCATACGCTGATAGAGGTTGCACGGGGATTGTTTGACAGGCTCTACAGCAGGCGTATGCTGATACGGCTTATCGGGGTTCGATTCACCCATCTGGTGCAGGGAACCCAGCAGCTTAACCTGTTTGAGGACACCCCCGAGATGGTAAACCTCTACATGACGGTCGACCGGCTGAAAAGGAGATTCGGGAAGGGGGCCGTGGTAAGGGCGGTCAACATTATATAATATGGTCAGCATAATATAAAATATTATATGTTTTACACGGCACGTTCATATTACAGCCTGCTTTACGGCACCATGCCCCCCGAAAAGCTGGTGGAGGAGGCCGGGAAGAGGAACATCGGAGCCCTGGCGCTTACCGATATAAACAACAGCAGCGCATGCTTTGATTTTGCAGATCTGTGCCTGAAGAACAACATACAGCCGGTTTGCGGCATGGAGTTCAGGTCGGGCGATCATTACCTCTACACCTGCATTGCTGCCAATGAGCAGGGCATGGAAGAGATAAACAGGTACCTGACCGGACACAACCTGCAGAACAGGCCCCTCTCCTCCTCTGCCCCGCCGTTCGACCATGTATACGTTCTTTACGCTCCCGGCAGCATCCCTGTTTCCCGTCTCAGGGAAAACGAGTACATCGGCATCCGTCCCTGGGAGGCAGGAAAACTGTGGCCATCAGAATATCATAAATACAGCAGCAGGTTAATCGCCCATTGCCCGGTTGCTTTCGTTTCCGCCGAAGATTACGAATTCCACAGGCACCTCAGGGCAATTGACCGGAACACGCTGCTGGACAAGCTTGAAGACAGACACCTGGCAAACCGGCAGGAATACTTCCTTTCGCCCAAAGAGCTGAAAAGGATTTATGCTGCCAATCCCTCGCTGCTGATGAACGCCTCTGCCCTTCTGGCCCGGTGCAGTTTCTCATTCAATAAATCGACCCCTAAAAATAGACGCACCTTTACCGGGAGCCGCTACGACGACAAACTGCTGCTGGAGAAGCTGGCTTTCGAAGGATTGAAATACAGGTACGGCAACGATAAAAAGGCGGAGCGGAGGATGCGTGAGGAGATTGAGGTGATAGACAGGCTCGGTTTCTCATCATATTTTCTTATAACATGGGACATAATACGTTATGCCATGTACCGTGGCTTCTACCATGTAGGGAGGGGCAGCGGCGGCAACAGCATCGTGGCCTACTGCCTGAGAATTACCGATATAGATCCCATAGAACTGAACCTCTACTTTGAGCGGTTCATTAATCCCCAGCGTACGAGTCCCCCGGACTTCGACATTGACTTCTCATGGAAGGAGCGCGACGAGGTGCTGGACTACATATTCAAGCGGTACGGCAGGGAGCATACAGCACTGCTGGGCACCATCAACACCTTCCGCGACAGCTCAATAATACGCGAGCTGGGCAAGGTTTACGGCATTCCTAAAGCCGATATAGACCAGCTCGTAGACAGGCCCGGTGACCCGCTGCTTCAGAACGACCTGACAAAAAAGATCTTTGACTATGGACGGCAGATCATTGATTTCCCGCACTACCGGAGCATCCATGCCGGCGGGGTGCTGATATCCGAGGAGCCTATAACCTGCTACACTGCCCTGGATATGCCGCCCAAAGGTTTTCCAACCACCCAGTGGGATATGTACGTTGCCGAGGAGATCGGTTTTGAGAAGCTTGATATACTGAGCCAGCGGGGTATCGCCCATATCGGCGAGTGTGTCGGTATTGTGAGGGAGAACCGCAATCAGAAAATTGACGTGCACCGGGTAAATGAGTTCAAGAAAGACCCGGGGATAAACGAAAGGCTCTACCGGGGCGAAGCGATAGGATGCTTCTATATCGAGTCGCCGGCCATGAGGGGGTTGCTGAAGAAGTTAAGGTGCAGGGATTATCTGAGACTGGTGGCGGCAAGCTCCATCATAAGGCCTGGGGTGGCAAAGAGCGGGATGATGAAAGAGTATATTCACCGTTTTCATAACCCGGACTCTTTCAGTTATCTGCATCCGGTGTTCGAACAGCAGCTGGGCGAGACTTTCGGGATAATGGTTTACCAGGAGGATGTGATAAAGATAGCCCACCATTTCGCGGGACTCGACCTGGCCGATTCCGACATACTGCGCAGGGCAATGTCGGGCAAGTTCCGCTCGCACAAAGAGTTTGAACGCATCGAGAACAGCTTTTTTGACAACTGCCGTGAAAGAGGCTATCCAACAGAGCTTACGGCCGAGGTGTGGCGGCAGATAGCCTCCTTTTCAGGCTACGCCTTCTGCAAGGCACATTCGGCATCATATGCAGTGGAGAGCTACCAGAGCCTTTACCTTAAAACTCATTTTCCCCACGAGTTTCATGTGGCGGTGATCAATAACTTCGGTGGGTTTTACCGCACCTGGGTCTATGTGAATGAAGCCAGGCGTTACGGCGCCACTATAGAACTGCCATGCGTAAACAGGGGGAGGTACATGACCAGCATCAGGGGGGATGTTATTTACCTGGGGTTTGTACATCTAAAAAGCCTGGAGGCGCAGGTGGGAAAACAGGCTGAGGCGGAAAGGGAGCGGTACGGGGAGTTTCGGGGATTGGCTGATTTCATGGAGCTGGTGCCGGCAGGAATAGAGCAGGTTAAGATACTGATCCGATGCGGGGCATTCCGTTTTACCGGCAAAACAAAAAAGGAGCTGCTCTGGGAGGCTCACTTCCTTACGACAAAGGAGAAAAAGATACCGGCAGGAAGAAAACTTTTCAGCGAAGCAGCAAAATCATATACTCTCCCTCCAATGAACGACACCCTGCTGGAAGATGCCTGGGACGAGACCGAATTGCTTGGCTTCCCGGCCACCATGTCGCGCTTCGATATGTTGCAGACCTCCTACCGCGGCAATGCCATGGCGGCTGATCTTCATGCTGATACCGGCAGGACTGTGCAAAAAACAGACAATACCTCAGCTGATACCGTCAGGGCTGAGCGAAAGGAATGCAATCCCAAGGCCGCCGATCTTCATTCCGGCAATGGCCGGGATGTACGAATGTCAGGTAATGCCCCGGCGGCAGGCAAAGGCAGAACGGTGCGAATGGTGGGCGACCTGGTAACCACCAAATATGTTCGTACGGTTAAAAGGGAGATCATGCAGTTCGGCTGCTTCCTTGACGGGAAGGGCGAATTCTTTGATACCGTCAACTTCCCGCAGGTGCTGAAAAAGTATCCCTTTACCGGACCCGGCGTATACCTTATAGAGGGACAGGTAACCGAAGAGTTTGACTTTCCTTCGGTCGAAGTTCATAAAATGGCACGCCTTCCCTCCCGCCCCGATCCTCGTGCTCATTGAAGTAACGCTATATTACGGGTTCCCAACCAGGCTCATATTCCCGGCTCCAAAGTTGCAGAGCATCACGGTCAAGTGCCTGTCCGTTAACGGAATTCACATCAAACCCCTTTCCTGTCCTGTAGGCTATATTTGCAAGATGACAAAGATGAGTGCTTTTAACTCCCTCGTCTATAGGTGATCTTAGTGATGCCTTACCCCGTACACCATCAAAAAAGTTTACCACATGCCTGGTTGACATGTCACCCTGTTCATCAAGCTCAGTTACTCCCCACTGATCGGCTGCCCATGATTCCCGGACTAAATTACCATCACGATCAAAAAGTTTATATCCTCCACCTCGTAATAGTGTAACATATACCGATCCCTCTGACCCGTAAATGAGAATCCCCCTGTGTGAACCATATGTCTCATAATTATTACGACTTTTCCCATCCCATTTGATGCTCTTGTTGCCAGGAAATTTAAAAGTGACATCCATTGTATCATACATGGTCCATCCATCTTCTATGAAATGATTTTTACCTGCAACTACATCTACCCTTTCGGGGAAATCTGCCTGCAATGCCCAGCGGGCTATGTGAAGTTCGTGCACCGCGTTATTTCCGGTCTCCGCCGTACCCCAGGTCCAGCCATACCAGTGCCAGTTATAATTCCAGGTGTTATGCCTGTAATCCTGTCTGGGTGCAGGACCCTGCCATAAATCCCAATCCAGTCCTTCGGGTACCGGTGCTTTCACGGGAACAGGCACAGCACCCCTACGGTTACTGTAAAAAGCAATGGCTTTATACGGAACTCCAATTACACCATTATGTATTTCATTAATTATCTCTATAGTCTCAGGCGATGAGACCTGCTGGTTTCCCATCTGTATTACCTTGCCATATTTCCTGTACAGTTCTGTCAGCAGTTCTCCTTCGCGGGGATTGTGACTGCAGGGTTTTTCAACATATACATGCTTACCTGCTTTAACAGCATAACAGGTACCGGGGGTATGCCAGTGATCAGGTGTCAGGTCTATTATGGCATCTACTCTTTTGTCCTCATAGATGCGTCGCACATCATCCTCAAGTGAAGGGACATAATCAATACTCCTTGAAAATCTTTCAGCGGCGCTTTCACGCTGGCTTTTCATAACATCGCACAGATATAAAAGATTTACATTGCTCTGTTTCCTGGCAACTGGTTCAATAAATCCACCCAATCTCCGGCCAAGTCCGACAATAGCCACATTCAGCCTGTCATTGGCTCCGATAATTCTCCCGTAGTCTCTGGCACTCATGCCAACTCCCCCGATTGTAATTCCTGCAGCACCCAGTGCAGATTTTTTAATAAAACTGCGACGTGAATTGATGAATTCTTTTTTCATAATTTGAGTATTTATAATTAATATTAAAGCAAGATCTAATAATATTTCAATTTACGAAAAGTTTCAAAGACAGCCATTATGTTTTCAGGTGGAACATCATTTTGAATGTTGTGAACTGTAGCAAAAATATACCCGCCACCGGGAGCAAGTGCCTCAACATTTTTTTTCACATTATCTGCAACCTTATCAGGGGATCCTGAAGGCAAGACTCCTTGTGTATCAACTCCTCCACCCCAGAATACTACATCTTTGCCAAAATCTTTTTTAAGCTGTAAGGGCTCCATGCCAGCTGCCGTTATATGTACCGGATTAAGTATATCAACCCCGATCTCAATAAAATCGGGAATTATCGGCCTGACATTTCCACAGGAATGAAACATTAATTTTGATTCGGGCGCCTTTTTTTTAATCGAATGCAGGATACGCTTTATATGAGGCTTATAAAACTCTCTGAAATGATCAGGCCCGATAAGTTGTGATTCCTGTGTACCATAATCATCTCCTTCTGCAACTATATCTACAAGCCCGGCAAGTTCATCAAGAGCCATTTCCCAGAATTCTATTTTCAAGTCTGCGATCTTTCCGGCCAGTTTATCTGAAAAATCCGTGTAAACGAATGGTTCCATAAGTGAGTTGGACATTCCCCTGATGCGTTGATGCATTTCAAATACACCAGCGCACAATCCTTTTATAATTACTGCTTTGCCCTGCTCCCTGAATTTCTGTGCCATTTCTTTTAATCCTGCAATTCTTTGTTTATTGCCGGCAACAGGCCAGTTAAACGCCTTTATATCTGTAACCGAGGGATTTTCAATATCCTCCATTGGAGATTTCACAAGTGAGAACCAGTTTCCATCTTTTTTTGGAAAATGGTGCGTAAAATTCCATTCGTCAAAATACTCCCAGTTCTCTCCGTCATCTTTGAGTTTATCATGTACATTCCAGTTATGACTGGTAAGAGGCAACAGCCCGCGGGTATCAACACCAAACCTGTCCAGTATCTTTTCAGACGGAACGACAATCTGCTGGATTACATCGGCCCATTGAACCGGTTCTGCAGGCATACCGATAAATTCCAGCAGGTTTTTATATGCCACATTTGCTATGCCTGTCCATGTAGAACCGGCAAGGTCATAGGGAATCTGGTCAGGTTCTTCATGGTTTAATGTCTTTAGTATCCGTTCTCTGGAGTTCATATTACGAGGTCTTATTCAAATTTTAACAGTTCAGGCATCTGACCTCCCCCGGAAATTTCTATTTTAGGATGGTTCTAAAAAGGGGAAGGGTTCACATTTTCCAGTGACTCAGGTTTAACTGGATCAAAATTGGGTGACAGTCTGTGAATAATAAACAAACCAATAAGGTATCCAAATGAGAAGATCACGAACGGAAAAACGTATCCCCCCAGGCCTGCTTCATCAAGGATATATCCAATAAGCAACGCAGTGATCATACCCCCGAATGACCCGACTGTAGTAGATAATCCAATTACAGAACCAACCGCCTTCCGGGGAAACAGATCGGATGCAACGGTAAATATATTCGCCGACCATGAGTTATGTGCAGCTGCAGCCAGTGCAATCAATGCAACACAACCATAAAGAGAATGAATAAAAGGCACTATCATTACAGGCAATACCAGAACAGCACTTCCCAGCATAGTCATTTTCCTTGAAAAGTTTGCACTCTTTCCTTTTTTAAGTAAGCGGGAAGAAATGGCCCCTCCGGCAATTCCACCACCGTATGCGACCACATATATGGTAACAAGCGGCAAAGCAAGTTCGGTGAGGTTAATGCCGAATTTGGAATGGAGGAATTTGGCACCCCAAAACAAATAAAAATACCAGACAGGATCAGCAAAAAGCTTTCCCAGGCAAACAACCCAGGTCTGCCTGAATGTAACGATTTTTTTCCAGGATATTTTTATGTCCTCCTTTTCGGCCTGATCACTGTTAATATACTCCAACTCCCTGCTGTTTACAAATCTTGATTTTTCAGGTGTACTGAAAAGAAAGAGCCAGGCCATTAACCATAACCCGCTGAGGAATGCCGAAAATACAAACACATATTGCCAGTAGATAAATAAGAAAATAATCACAGGGATCATTAAAGGGGCGAAAACCTGGCCCATATTGCTGCCTCCGTTAAACAAACCGGTTGCAAAAGCCCTCTCCTTTTTAGGAAACCATTCGGATATAATCTTGATGCTGGCAGGGAAATTTCCCGATTGTCCAATACCAAGGCCAAGTCTGGCAAGTGCAAAACCTACCCAGCTTCTTGCAAAAGCATGCGACAGGCTTGCCAGCGTCCAGACGATAACCGCAAGTGAAAACCCTTTTCTGGTTCCGAGCCGGTCGATGATATACCCTGCTATAAATGGACCAATCGCATAAGAAAGCTGAAAAGCAAACACAATATACCCATATTGCTGTTCGCTCCAGCCAAATAGCTCCTCAAGCCGGGGGGCAAGAATACCCAAAATCACGCGGTCAAAGTAAACGATGGTTGTAGAGAAAAAAAGCAAAACCACAATGACCCATCTGAATCTTGTCGCTTTTATTGCCATTTTTAAAGATTATAATAATTTAAGGAAATGAGAATTTCGTTTTGATTCAATGATATTTGAATTATAGTCAGAGTATCAGTTTTCACAAGGTTCCCGAAGATAATCTTATATTTCAAAAGTAATTTTTTAGCAAAAGAATGCACATATATAATTATAGTATGG
>SLKJ01000033.1 GCA_007134675.1 Bacteroidales bacterium | reverse complement strand
CAATAATGGGCAAAACGTGCCGAATACAAGAGGAGGAACAATGAATCAGATTTTTTTTCATCATGGAAATGTTGGACAAGAAAGATTGACAACCAGTACACCTGGCATATATGTTTCGAGAGGTTGTCCAACAGGCCCAAGTGGACCCAATACCATCGATCGGTTCAATACATTTATGCAGCCTGCACAAAATTTTAATGGTAATTATTATCTACGTTCAAATAGAGCCCGGAGGTGATATGAAAATCTTAACTATAATAGTTGGATCCATTCTTTTTTTTATAGCAATTTTTAGTATCTCCATTAATAAAGATGTCATAAGAGGTACTTCATGGGTTTATTATTGGGATGAGGAACAAAGGTATGCTGATTCTCTTTCATTTAAAGACTCCATTTATATGTATTATTCCTATGAGGTGCAACAGCATTTCTATGGAGAATATTATTTGATAGATGAATTCCTTTTCTTAGAGATAAGGGGCGAGGTCTGGCAATATAACTTTCCCAAATATGTGCCTGATGACCCACCAAAAGGAATAAGGCAAGTAGCAGTAATTACCAAAAACAACTTGCAATTCATTAAAGCCCAAGAGATAAATAATTCTGTTTGGGTGGATTTGGATTTCAAATATAATGATACCTATATTTTTCGTAAGTCAAACTAGGTGAAGAAATAGTTTGTTGTTTTATATAGCCAGTTTAATTTTTCCATCCAGCAGGTCCTTAATGCGCTTCTTGGTGAGCATCGAGTTGATGATCTTGATCAGGGCGTTTTTCTCATCTTCATCCAGCTGGTTGATCATGGCAAGCTGCTCGTTGAGCTCCTGGTTCTGAAATTGGTATGGGAAGGGCTGTGATAAGACCAATGTATGGAATATGATCCGGTTTTACAGGATCTTCCCAACACTGGACGCAGTGCGTCAAGAATTATCCTGGACGCACCAAAGGCTTGATAGCATCTACGACTATATTGCTAAAGACTCAGTAAGTGCAGCCAGATATGTTAAGAAGTCCGTGGTTCAACATGGAGGAAGCCTGGGTCACTAAAAATCAGAGCATATTAAAAAAAGTCTTTTGCATATTAAGAGGAGAAAAGCATCTGTTTTGTATAGGAGTTAAAAAATAAGGTTCATTCCACGTTGAACCTGGGCTGTCAGAGATTATTATTCAGCCTTTTTGATAAATTCCATCAATATCGTGTTAAACGCCTCCGGATCATCCATATTGGCGCAATGACCGGCATTCTCAAACATGTAGAATTCGCTGGAAGGGTTTCCTTCGTTCCACTTTTTGCTCATTCTTATGGCCAGCTCAATATCCCTATCTCCGCACAATATTAGCAATGGGTAATTCTGAATGACTCCCTCCCTGTGTTTTACAACGTTTCCCAGTCCGGACATTGCTAAGAAGGACTTTCGGGTAAACATCATTGCCATTTCATAAAAATGAACTTTCTCTTCAGGCCTGTTTACCGAAACAGTTGCCACATAACGCCTGAATGAATTCATGGAGAAAAGGGCTTTGAAAAACCACTTTAGGTTTTCTGATCGTTGTGCTTTATTAAGTTCTTTATTATCGGCATTTATATCATAGCCACCCAAAACTGTCATGGAATGTACTTTTTCCGGATAGTGCAGCGCAAAATACTGTGCTATGAGTGACCCCATGGAAACGCCAACAAAATGAGCCTTATTGTAATTTTCACTTTCCATAATGGCGTGAATATAATGGATAGTATGATCTATTCTGGCCCTTCCCGATTGGAATAGACCATGTCCAGGCATGTCCATGGTAATAACCCGGTAGTTGTTTGCGAAAAAATCAATTTGCCGGTCAAAAGCTCTGTGGTCAGCAAATGCGGGGTGAAGGAAAACGATCAGGTCATTTTCTTTACTGCCACTTATGTAATAAAACACCGAATAATTTTCGTGTATAACGAATTTGTGCTCCACTAAGCATTTCATTTGAGGCTTATTTAGATCAGGATTCATTTTCATCATTCCCCTCGCTGGCGGGTCCTCAGCCTGGCTTTATAAAATCCGTTAATCCCACATCTCCTGTCTCCAGTATCTGGGAGGTCTCTCTGCCCTGACCTCAACAGTGATAAGATCGGTGAACTTAAGTCCGTTTCGGTCGGTACTTTCTACTTTGATAGTGTGGACACCCAGTGGCAGTTCAGGCAGTTTTATCCGCCACAAGTGCATGTTGCTGTTGGCTATGGATCCTTGTGGTTGCGGGGGTGCCGGTCCAAATTTACGGCCGGTAAAAAGTTCATGACCTTGTGCTTTTTCTTCTCCAAGGGTGCTTTGAAATGCATAGCGGGCTACGGATAGCTGCCGCACGGTTGCAAACGGATCGGCCCACTCTGATCCACTATTTCGGCTTTCGCCCGCTCCCTGCTGTGTTCGCTCAAGGGTCAGTACTTTGCCATTGGAGAGGGTTGCATTAACAACAGTTTCGGACGATCCGGCCCATACATTCGCTGTAAGCCATACACCACCACTGAAATCCTCAGGCGTGAGTAGCTTTGTATCTGGTAAATCGTTTACCGAGAAGGGGGGAATCGGGTCTCTTTCTGATATTTGCCTGGAGCTCCACCCGGCAATGGTGTCGTACCATTCGCGAAAGCCTGGGGTATTAAGTGAAACCCACTGTCCGCGATTCTTTCCCACCCGGGCACCAATATATCTTTCCCGGTAAACCGGTCCGTCAAAATCGACGTGAAAATACCCATTGGGAGCTCCCATACTTTGTAATGACATGGGTACGCCAAAAACATTAAAATCACCCTGGTACCATGAACCGGAAGCAGCCCCTGCAATGATATGGCGGAATAGGGTTTTTTCTATACCTGTATTTTCAGTCCATCCTTCAAATGACTGTCCGGGAGCGTGATTCTCTGCGGTGTGGGTATGGCCGGAAAATGACACTGCTTCACGGTTTTCGAGAATCTCATAAATTCTGGTCAGTTCATCTGTCTGGTGTTGTCCGCTTGCTGCAACGGAAAAAGAAACCAATGGAATATGGGTGTTCAGAACGATCAGCCTTTCTTTGGGAGTGTTGGCGATCAGTCCTTCAAGCCAGGTAAACTGTGTTTCTGTTAAGCGGCCGTTATAAGTCGGGGGCCGGTCTTCTGCGCAGTTCATCCGACCATGGGCCAGATCCTCTTCTCCACAGGGGTAATAAATATTATCAAGTACTACAAATAATACATTGCCTTTTTCGAAGGCATAGTAGTTCGGCCCATAGATTCGCCGCCATGAGTCAGCTTTATCATTATTGGTTTTGGCATCGAAATCCACATCATGATTGCCAATTACCAACCACTGCGGCAAACTTGTTACAGCTGCAAGTTCCAGGAGTCGGTCAAGCAAGTCCAAATCGTCGCCAACGACATCTCCCAATTGAATCATGCAATCGCCGGTTTGGTAATCAGCCTCCATTATTTCTGCAAATACTCCATCTCTCAACCACCCTAACTGATCGTTGTTATATGTTTGCGGATCAGCCAGTATGGCACATGAAAACTGTTGCCCAGCGGCACCTTCGCGTGACAGGGGAAAGTTCACCTGCTCAGGTGCAGGACCGGTATCGGGTAATCCTCCAAACCTCATCGGGTAGCCGGTTCCACCCTCTTTATGTATGTAGAAAAATTGTGGAACCATCCGTTCACTGGTGGGAACCCTCCAGCCTGACGGCTGTACAATGGTCAGGTCCATATCCTTCCGGACTTTTATCTCGTAATATCCTTTTTCATTGGTCCGAACCCAATCAAGTCCGTTGGTTACCAGTACATCTGCAATGCCCTTTTCAGAAGTATCCATTATTCCGTTCTTATTGGAATCCTGAAATACGTATCCCGTAATTGTCTCTCCGCTTGTCTCCCCGGTAATGATCTGGGGAGATGCTATCCATTTTTGGCTGCGAGCTGCCTGGAGCATTAAAAAACAACCGAGAAACAGCAGTGTAATTCTGATTAGTTCAGAACTTTTCATAACGCAAGGAATTTTATGTAGTGGGAAATATATTTATTAACGAAAGTAGTGGTTTTTATAATTAATCTAAAAATGACGAAGGTAATTTAATGATTTATTAACCCTAATTTGTGGATATTGTTGAAGAACTTAAAATACTTCAGGATTTTTGATTATTCATCAATTTCAGTCCACCAATCTTTCTCAGGGTGCTGATAATTTTGTTGGTCTGGATAATCGCTGTCTTGTGCTGTTAGATTCATACTGATGCTCATTAAGTTTAAAAACAGAATTAGATTCATTTCGACTGTTTTTATGTTAGACCATTTAAGGGGCCAATACATAATAATATTTTCATATGCATCTTTTATATTTAAATGCCGTAAAACCCACAAGTCTTTTTAGCTTGTGGGATGTAAGGCATATAACCTTGCGAAAGAATATACTGCCGGACAGTTTCGGGGCTTGCCTCACCAATAGAACATACGAAGTATCCATCTGACCAGAATGTATGTTCCTTCCAAAAGTTTTTTGACAATATGTTTT
>SLKJ01000094.1 GCA_007134675.1 Bacteroidales bacterium | reverse complement strand
TCTGCCTTCTTCATTAATAAATATCGGGTTATAATAAAAACCCTGGCCTGGCAGAATATCCCAGTGATTAAAACCGGTAGGTTCCGAACCAAGATGCCATTTCCCGATAATAGCTGTTAAGTAACCT
Source organism: Bacteroidales bacterium (assembly GCA_007134675.1). Taxonomy (GTDB): domain Bacteria; phylum Bacteroidota; class Bacteroidia; order Bacteroidales; family PUMT01; genus PXAP01. Next base: position 4,394 of record SLKJ01000094.1, on the reverse strand, counting down.
TCATCCTGAAAAAGCTTTGGAAATGTTTGCTGCGATCCATCAAAATCAGTATGCTCATTCAGGAAAAACCCATTCTTGTGTCCGTATTTTCCTGTCAGTATTGTCGCCCGGGAGGGCCCGCAAATAGAATTGGTAACAAGGCAACGATTAAATCGCATTCCATTTTCTGCTATTCTGTCAATATTAGGAGTAGGAGCAATATCTTTAAAGCGATACCCATAGGCACTGAGAGCCTGATAACCATGGTCGTCGGCAATCATAAAAATAATGTTGGGGCGCTGTTCAGGTTCCTCTGCCAGCTGGTTACAGGAAAAAAGGCATGAACAGGCAGATACTGCCAGCATCGTTCTTCCGGTGAATAATGAGTTCATTGTAAATAATATTAAGTATTAAAATAGAAAAAAATTCAGGAATGGTTTAAATTGTTAACTTATGCTCTAGACAAATAACGGAATTATCTTCATAATAAGCAAATCTAATTCACTTTTATTCTTTATTGTTTGCTCAACTATGTAATACTGCAGATTTTATTATTAACCAAAGCAGCCTTTATGAAACGGCTACCATTTTTTATCACGTAAGAAAAAATTGACATTTTGTGTTTAATACAGAAAAACTTTAACTTGCCTGTATTTCGAAATAAAACATGGGCGTTCCATGGATTGAAAAGCACAATATCATTATCATGAATTCGTAACATGTTGTTAAAATAATTGCTAACTATACTTTTTTATACGGATGAAGAAAATAAAATACTTGAGCAAATCATTGTTAATGTTTAGTATCCTGGTATTTACCACATTAACAGCCATGCACATAAATTCCACTGACTACCGGTTTGCAGGATCGAAGGAAAAACCTGTTTCTGCTGAGGTTAAAGATCAGGAGTCAAAGAAAATTTCTGTTCTATCGTATGAGGCCTACTTCAACGTTGTGAATAATTACAGAAATTATTACGCCGGGTATGAATCATTGTGCTTCACCGCCATAACACCAGGACCTCCCGATGCTTACGGACTGCATATATCATTCGGTTCTAACATGCCTGGTTTCAGCAATATCGAGTATGCCAAAGAAGATGGGGATTACCGGGTTTTGAATAATAACACCTTGTTCGTCGCTTTAGACAGGGAGCTTGATGTGCGTTATAATGTTACATATCAGGTAAAACCAGTCTTTTCATCTCCGGAAAAAGAACTTGTTTACACGATCAATGTGGATTGCTTTACTATAAAAGCAATTGAAAAATTGGGCGGAACACGCGCAAGGGATATAATCAAGATCAGGAGTGATCCGCATATAAATTACGGAACTAACAATCCTGAAAATTGGATGACTTTCATTCCCAACGAATCTGAAATTGCCTTTGCACAAAAACAATGGGGACACCTGCTGGAGGGAGTATCTTCCGACCATGAAAAAGCCATGATTCTTACTAAAGCATTGATGAGGGAATTGAGGGGACACGGAGGATTACCCCAGGCTTTACTTAATGAGCTTCGAGCTTTCGAAAAATACGAAGCAATATTAGCCGGCAAGTCAGGGCATGCATGCGGACAGTACTCGGAGATTTTTTCGATGGCCTGCAACAGTTTTGGCGTGATCAACCGACGGGGTTTCATTCAGGATAATCTGCAAAGCGATGAGATGCTTGTTGAACTTGGCTCTTCGCATCTGGGAACGGAGATTTTTGACAGAGATCTGAATTAGTGGATCTTCATTGATGGCAGATATGGCACGCTCGGTGCTTACCTGGGTGATGTCGGTCCGCTTACCCTTCAGGAATTCTTTCTGTTCATGAACCAGCCCAACAGAAGATCCAGGCTCAAAATTTTACACTATGATCCGGTAAAGGATGAGGAACAGATGATGCTTGCGGATGATAATCCCAAACCATTCAATTCATTTATTGGCTGGACGAAGGGTTTTCATACGCGGTACCTGGAGCCCACTCAGGCTGAGATTCCTTAATACAATCTTTTAATACCGATATTATGAGATGGGAAATTTGAGTGAAATAACCAGATAGGTCTGATAATATGCCAGTTGAAATTAATTATCCATTTTAAGTAATTGCAAAAACAATCAATCATGAAAACAGCAATATTATTATTATTTGGTTTTGGAGTAGTATTTAATCTAAAATCGCAACTCCCCGTTAATCAATGGGAAATGATCGTAGTTGATTCTACCAGGAGCCTATTTAATGAAGATGGACATAACCGGTCGTTGGGGCTGGGAGCTGAGGCCTACGATGTGAGCCGGCATGGGCGCCGCATAACTGTTATGAACCGGGATGGCTATCTGGACATTTTTTCCGGAAATTATTACTATCGCAATCCCGGAGGAAATATGACCGGATCCTGGGAAAGGTTTGAATTTGAGCCCGGAGTTTATGGTCTTTTATTTTTTAAGGTAAATGATGACGATATAGATGAAATACTTGCTGTTTCAGAATCTGAAATATTTTATTATGAGGTATTCAATCAGTACCAGAAAATGTTTAACGTATATAATATCGGGAGTTTGCCTGGCGGCGATAAACCAACTCGTTATGCCCGTGTAGCAGATGTTCTTAAAGGCGGAAAACAGGAAGTTCTGATCATGGGAGGTAAAGGATTGTACATGGCTGAGATCCCGGAGAAACCTGATTCAACCCTCTGGTCTTTTGATCTTATTGTCAAGACTGAATCAAAAGCAGGATTTGATGTTGCAGATATGAACGGTAATGGTCTTTTAGACATTATTTACAGCAGACAGGTTACAAAGAGGAATAAATCATATTTTGAAGTAGGTTGGCTTGAAAATCCTGCAATAACTAAAAATGACCCGACTTTTCATGTTATCGGGAGGATTAATAATAAGGTTATTGAAATAAGTGCAGTTGACATGAACGGAAATCAAACCCCTGAAATAATAGTAAGTGAGGCGAAAGAAGGGACGAATGAAAAATACAATTTATGGTTATTTAGTTCATCCCAAAAAGCCACTTTAAAATCAGATTGGAATCAAAAGCTTTTAGGCTCACATTATTCCTCAGGCATTTTTGATATAGACGATTTAAACCGCACCGGGCATAATGATATCATAACCACTGATTATGCTGAACACAATCAGGCTATTTATGCATATCTAAATGACGGGGAAGCAAATTTCGCAAAAACACTGATATATGAGGGAGATATGGCATTTCCCGCAATACGGGTAATTGATCTCGATAGTGACGGTGATCCTGATATTATTGGTTTTGGGGCTGATAATAATCAGACCCTGGCTATTCTTCGTAATGATGTTAAACAACGCGATGGGATTGGCAAACCCTATTTTGTAGTATGGGATGATACTGTTACAATCACCGAAGAAAGTCGCGGTTTTCATCGGTTCCAGCCCTCACTGGTGGCAGGAAATGACTGGACTTCACCTTTCGATTTTTTTAATGGCACTATGCATGTCCGGTATGAAGTTACCGAATATCCTACAGATGAACCTTTCCAGTTGCAGTTCTGTATATGGTGTGACGTGATTGATGGACGTTTCACTCCTGGTAACTGGAAAGAAATGTGCTCACCCCACACCGATGTTGACGCTATTGACCTGGCTACGGATATTGCATTTCCCGCTGAGATGTGGCGCCTGAACCCTGATGAACCATGTGATTTCAGTCGTATAAGTGACTTCAGGTTTATGGGTATCGTAGTGAGGTGTGCAAACCGGATGAATTGCACAGACCTTGTTCCAAGAGCCCGCGAATGCTGGGAACAAAGACACTTGATCTACCCGTTTAAAGTAAGATTTTCACTTGTGGCTTTAGCCGAAGGTGAGTCTTTTCGTGGTTGGGATTATTATATAGATGTCGATAAGTTTAAAGAATAGTTGTCGATTATCTAAATTATTCTATGTTCCAATCATCCGGATATTCATTACAATTCTTCCAGTTAACCCAAACCAACGATGATGCTATATGTTTATAATGGTCAAAGGCCTCACCAGTCATTGGATTATAAAAAGCCCGTCCAGGTGTTCGTAAGAGCCGCATAATTTTCCTTCCCCGCCCATGGGCGGGGAAGGAAAACTAACTTAGAATTGAGAAATAGTTGTCTAAAGATGGGGGGTACTTAATTCAAACCTTTTTTATAATGAGAAATAAGTAAATTGGCCACATCAAATAGTTTGTTTCGTTTGCAGTTCTTAATTAGTCTTTCTCTCAAGATATAAAACCCTGTGATCAAGTTCTGATGGGATATCCAATACCAATTCAGATGTACTTAAAGTGATTTCATAATTAACTATATCTTCCCCTGTGGCCGGATCAATCCATGTGACAGTCCAGTTTCCCGGGGTTAGCTGCAGTTCCAGTTTCTCACCTTCACCCTTCCCGGTCAGCTGAATCGCAT
>SLKJ01000051.1 GCA_007134675.1 Bacteroidales bacterium | reverse complement strand
GCTGAAGATATTGAGGTAAATGAAAGTGTTTACTATATCACCACATCCATGGAAGATTTTGGCAAGGTGAGAAAAAAGATTGAGGATATGGGGATACAGCCTGAAAATGCTGAACTTCAGCGCATACCGAATGATGTCAAGCAGCTGGATGTGAGTGATGCGGTTAAAGTTCTAAAAATCGTCGAAGAGTTCGAAGACGATAACGACGTGCAGAATGTATATCACAATCTTGATGTTACCGACGAGGTGGCTAATGCCATGGAGTAAACAGCATTTTTATTCTTTCTTCACCACCCTGCGCACCCGGGTATTTTTAAGTGTAAGGCCTTTTCCCCGAAAGGGAAATGAGCTCATATCTTTTGTTAAAGATTGGTTATCTCGCTCTTTTACTGAAGATAAATCGGTCCGTCAGGTCCGAGAGGAATGCCAAGATAAACCCAGACAACCATCAGCAGTGTCCATACAATGGTGAGAAAAATTGTATACGGCAGCATTGTTGAAATGATTGTGCCTATACCATACCGTTCATCATATTTCTGTGCAAAAGTTACTATCAGGGCAAAGTAGCTCATCATCGGGGTTATCAGATTTGTAAGGGAATCTCCTATACGGAAGGCTGCCTGGGTTATGCCCGGATGATAGGGATTGTCAAGCAACATAAGCATGGGAATAAACACCGGCGCTATTATTGCCCACTTTGCAGAGGCACTGCCCATAAAAAGGTTTATGAATGCCGACAGAAAAACAAAGGAGACGATCAGCATGGGACCGGTGAATCCAATATCCCTTAATCCTGAAGCCCCTTTGATTGCAATAATCAACCCCAGGTTACTGTAATTGAAGAAGTATACGAACTGGGCAGCAAAGAAAACCAGCACAATATAACCGCCCATGCCTGACATCGATCTGATAATGTGTTTCATCAGATCTTTGTCATTTTTAATGGTTCCAACTATGATACCATATACGAGGGCGGGTAAGAAAAAGAAAAGCAGAATTCCGATTATTATCCCGTCAAAAAACGGGGAGTGGAGGACCGAACCTGTCTCTGGGTCACGCAGTAACCCCTTTTCAGGAATAACCGTCAGGCTCATAAGGGCCACGAAGACCAGACTGACAATACCTGCCCATCTTAACCCCCTGATCTCTTTCGCAGTAAGTTGCTGTATGGCAAATTTCTCAGTGCTGCCTTCATATTTGCCAAGCCTGGGCTCAACAATCCTGTCGGTTACCCAGGCACCTACGAACAAAACTACAAAGCTTGAAGCTATCATGAAATAATAGTTCACGGCAGGGTTTATGACTATGTCAGGAATAATAAGCTGGGCAGCGGAAGTGGATATACCTGCCAGTATCGGATCAACCGATCCGATCAGGAAATTGGCGCCAAAACCACCACTTACACCGCAAAATGCGGCAGCAAGGCCTGCCATGGGGTGCCTTCCCAATGCATGAAACAGCATTGCGCCGAGGGGAATAAGAATCACATAACCTGCCTCTACGGCAAGGCCGCTGATAATCCCTGCCAGTACAATCGCATATGTTATAAGCTTTGGGGGGGCACTCAGCACCAGTGATCTGATCATAACGGCAAAAAGTCCTGTTCCTTCAGCAAGCCCTATTCCCACCATAACCACAAGTACATAACCGAGGGGGGGAAACCTCAAAAAATTATCAAGAATATTGGTATACATCCACCTTAAGCCATCTGCACTGAGAAGGTTGTTGACCGTAACAATACTTTCATCTACAGGATGTACTGCCGATGTGCCGATCCAGTAAGTAAGAGTTGAAAGCAGGATGACGAAAACAGCAAGAAGAGCAAAGATGGTTGCAGGATGAGGTAATTTGTTGCCTATTATTTCTATATAATCCAGAGATCTTGAAAATGCCCGTGATAAAAAACCTGACTTTTTACCTGGAACCCTCATAAGATATTTCTTTTCGGTTAAATGATTGCTGCATAATTCAGACTGAGAACCTTCAAATGTACATAAAATTTTTTCTGCGTAAAATTACACACAGACGCATGAAAAAAATTAAAAAAGGTCTGTTCAAATCATGAGTTATAAAAAAAATGTTTATTTTGACGAAATTATTTATCCTGTTAACGGGGATCTGACCAAATGAGAATATTTTATCCTGTCTGGTATATTCTTTTATCTGCACTGCTTCTTTCCTGTTCCGGTTTTGAGAGTATTGAAGTGGGTGAGATAGAAGACGTAAGGCTTAACCGGTTTGCCAACAGGGCTGTTGAGTTTGAAGTTTTCATGCCTATTGACAATCCTACATCTTTCAGGTTCCGGATTGTAAATGTTGACCTTGATGTATATATAAATAACGAATATCTCGGTACTATCAGTAATGTTGACAATGTCCTGATTCCTTCAAGGTCATCTGAAACATACATTTTTCAATTAAGGGTTCAATTCTCAAATATTCTTAAGGGTGCTGTCTCTATGTTCAATCTTTTTCTTGACCGACAGGCAGAGGTTGAGGTAAAAGGCAGTATCAGCGTTCGCTCTTTCCCTTTCATGAAAAGTATCGATGTGGATGAAAAAACCAGTCTGCGACTTAATTAACTGCTTTCCGGTTTATGGCAATATATATCGCTGTTTGGTTTTTTATTTGATTAATATTTAATTTGCACATTGATCAGATACAAATAATAAATGTTCCGGATTATGGTTTATTACTATTGCTGTGGTAAGGTTAGCCATGACAATATCTTTTTTTATAAATAAAAACAGATGGGATTTTTAAGAACCGGGTGTTTGGTTGCCATATTATTGCTTAAGTTTTTGTTAATGCGCTCCCAGTCAAATACTTATATCGATAATATTATTGACGGTAATAATGCAGGAAAATTAACTGTCATTCAGGATGAGCGCCTGAATGAACTGGTGCGACGCCATATTTCTATCAATAAGCAGGAGGAGGGTATTCCGGGTTACCGTATCAGGATCTTTTCAGAATCAGGTCAGCTTGCCCGCACCAATGCCACAAATGTCAGGGCCAGGTTCTTTAACAATTATCCGGATATTGAGACCTATCTGGTTTATGATGCTCCTAATTTCAAGGTATATGTAGGCGATTTCAGAACAAGAAGTGAAGCGCTGAAAGTTCAGAAAAAAATAAGCCGGGACTATCCCTATTCTTTTATTATAAGTGACCGGATAAACTTTCCACCCCTGGATTAATTGATAATTTAAAAATGACCGATTTAATCAAGCATGAGTGTGGTATTGCACTTATCCGGCTTCTGAAGCCACTGGAATATTACCAACAAAAATACGGTACCTGGAGATACGGACTCGATAAGCTCTATCTGCTTATGGAAAAACAGCACAATCGCGGACAGGATGGTGCGGGAGTAGTGAATATCAAGTTTGATTTGTGTCCGGGCAAGCCCTACCTGTTCCGTCACCGTTCCAACTCACCCTCTTCCATTAATGATGTTTTCAATAAGATCAACCGGCATTTTGCACCTTTTGAGGACAAAAATCCTGAATTACTTGAAGATCCTGCATATGCCCGCGACAATATTCCCTTTGCCGGGGAGATTTATCTTGGGCACCTTCGCTACGGCACTTTCGGAAATACCACCATCGACCATGTTCATCCGGTGATGAGGGAAAATAACTGGAAATCCCGGAATCTGGTTCTTGCCGGAAACTTTAATCTAACAAATACAGATGAGCTTTTCAGAAAGCTGATTGGTTTGGGTCAGCATCCCAAGGCATTTTCCGACACAGTTACCATGCTGGAGAAAGTCGGACATTTTCTTGATGAAGAGAATCAAAACCTGTTCCGAAAATATAAGAGCGAAGGTTATTCAAACCAGGAAATATCGAAGTTAATCGAATCAAATCTAGATGTGCACAAGGTCCTTGAAGATTCGAGCAAGGACTGGGACGGAGGATATACTGTTGCAGGAATAATCGGGCATGGCGACACATTTGTGGCCCGTGACCCGTGGGGTATCAGACCCGCGTTTTATTACTATGATGAAGAGGTTGTTGTAGTTGCCTCTGAGAGACCTGTAATACAAACCGTTTTGAATGTTCAATTTGATCAGGTAAAAGAGCTGAGTCCTGGTAATGCCCTTCTGGTTAAGAAAGATGGCAGGATCATTGACAAAATGATAAGGGTTCCGCAACAGCGGCTTGCCTGTTCTTTTGAACGGATTTATTTTTCAAGGGGAAGTGATGCAGAAATATACCGTGAAAGAAAGATGCTGGGTGAATTGTTAACTCCTCAGATACTTAAGGCAATTGATAATGATCTGGTTAATACAGTCTTTTCCTATATTCCGAATACTGCTGAATCTGCATTCTACGGTATGATTAAAGGGATAGAGAATCATATGCTTGAGGAAAAAACCAGAAAAATAATTGCAGAAGGCGATAATTTAACTCCCGAAGAGGTTACAGCACTTATTGCTGCCAAACCCAGAGTTGAGAAGATAGCGATCAAGGATGCAAAATTGCGTACCTTCATATCGCAGGAGAAAGCAAGAGATGATCTTGCAGGCCATGTATATGACATTACCTATGGTACAATTGTACAGGGAGTTGACAACCTTGTGATAATTGATGATTCCATTGTCAGGGGAACTACATTGAAGAAAAGTATTTTAAAGATTCTCGACAGGCTTTCCCCCAGAAAAATTGTAATTGTGTCCTCCTCCCCTCAAATCCGGTATCCTGATTGTTATGGAATTGATATGGCTAAACTTACTGATTTTGTTGCCTTTCATGCAGCCATCGATCTTTTGAAAGATACTGGCAGGGAAGATATTATAAAGGAGGTTTACAGGCTGTCAAAGGATCAGCAGCATCTTCCAAGGGAACAGATAGAAAATCATGTCAAGGAGATTTACAGACCCTTTACTCCTGAACAAATATCGGCAAAGATCACCGCACTGCTCAAACCTGATGATCTGAAAGCAGAGGTTGAAATAGTCTATCAGACAATTGAAAACCTGCACTTAGCTTGTCCTAATGATAAAGGCGACTGGTACTTTACCGGAAACTACCCTACACCGGGAGGGAACAAGGTTGTAAACACCTCTTTTGTCAATTATGTTGAGTCACGGAACCAGAGATCTTATGGGGAATCTGGGTAGGAGTAAGCCTTAACTTTAACGTAAAAATCTATTTTGCTTATTTGTTGCCGGAGTTACGATGCATTTGGATTATCCTTTGTGCATTGTTATCAATCAGGATCTTTTCCGGATGTAATATCTGACTCTCTGGTATGTAGACACATGGCGATCGACCTTCTTTTCATACAGGTCTTTAATAGTAATCATGATACCTGTTTCCTCAACGTCTCCGAAAGATTTGTTTATTACTGTCCCGAATACCTTCATAGAAGGGGAGAGGTTCATATAGGCATTAATAAGCGGTGGGATCACTTCGGAGAGTTTCCTGACATGGTGAGATAGTATTTTGTAATCCTCATTATAGTTATTGCCGCTGAATACTTTTTTGAGCCGGTCAACATCCATGTTCAGTTCAAGCGGATCGATGGGCCGAACAAGTTCGTCCGGGTCTGGAAAATGCTTTTGAAGAAAATAAAGTATCAGATCCCTGGCTTCCTGATTGAACCATCTGTACATTGTAACCTTGCCAAAGAAATACTTCATTTTCGGGTTGTCAACCATTATGGCACCCAATCCGTCCCATAAATTGTCAAGTGCAAAAACACCTTTTCTGGCTCTGGCAGTGGACTGGTAGGCTGGTTGGACGAATGACCTTCCAAGTTCGATCATGTAAGGAAGGTAATTTCTGGTAAAAATATCAGAAAAATCAAAGAGCTTTGAGGTTGCAAATCTTTGAGGGTTTAAAGGTTTGTCTGCAGGGGGAAAGTAAAATCTGTAGCCCCCAAGTATTTCCCTGTGCTTGGGATCCCAGACAATAAGCTGTTTATAGGGCTCATCAGAAGTATCAAAATCATCCAGATCAATCTTTTTACCTGTTCCTCCGCCTGCACGGCGGAAGGAAAGCTCTCTTAATCTTCCTATTTCAGTGATGATATTGGGAGAATCTATATGATCAATAATATAAAGCTCATTACCAGCGTTGTTGGTTTTCCTTACGAATTTTGAAGGGGTCAGCTCTTTTTGAATTTTATCTGCACTGACGGGAGCTATTATTGGTTCCATATAATAATGAGAGGTTCGTATTTCTATGATCGAGATCCGGTGTAAAAGTACAATAAAATAGTAACCTGCAAATGGCTGCTAAAATAATACTTTTTCGGAACGGAATTTATAAAAAATTCGAATTATTTCCGTATAAATTCAAAAATAACCCATGTATCATCATTCCGGGTCTTTGCCTGAGAATCAGTTAGCCAGGTTTCAGGAGTCTGAAATATATAATTGGTCTCAAGACCGGGAGCTGTTGTCAAGGTGCCAGGGCATAAACGGTTTCTTTTATCTCATTGGCCCATTCTGCATGGGATTTTGATTTGTCAAAGCGGCTCCACGGAATCGGGGTACCAATGGTAACATGGATTTTCTGGTGTCTTTGCCTGAACATTTCGTCGGGCAGGTAGAACATTTCAATGTTTGCTTTGATACCAATTGTTTTGCGCAGATTTGCCAGACGGTAAAAAAATGGTGAATTCTTTCCTTCAAAATGAACCGGGATAACATCCCTTTTGTGTTCTATTGCTTTTTTTATGAAGTTTTTTTTCCATTGAAGGTCCACAATCTTCTTACCCTTTTTACGGGAGCAAAGTCCCGCAGGAAAATAGAGTACCTGATAATCCGACTTGTAGAGTTTTTCAATTCTTCTTACATATTCGGCTGACTGGCGCCCGTGTTTGTTGACAGGGATAAAAAGCGGTTCAAGGTTTTTAAGGTTAAGCAGCAGGTCATTAACTATGAATTTCACATTTTTATAGTGCCTTCCGATTATGTCAAGGAAGACCATTCCGTCAAGTCCCCCCAGCGGATGGTTTGAGACAAAAATAAACCTTCCTTCCCGGGGGATATTTTCTTCTCCGGATACTGAATACTTGAATCCGTAAAATTCAAGTATATGAGTTAAAAAGTCAAGTCCGTGCTTATCCCTGAACTTTTCCAGTGCAAAGTTTATCTCATCCTGATGGATTGTCCGCTTTATATAGCTGAGAATAAACCCGGGGATTATTTTGTAGATATGCGGATTTTTCTTTTTGAAAATAGCGTCCACATCAATAATTACAGCTTCCTGAACTGATTTTTTTTTGGTCATAGAATTGGTAGAATGCTTTGTACATGTAAAAATAGTAAGAAATAGTGAAAAAAGTTATCAACAAAGTGGTGAAAAATGGAGCAAAGTGGTTGAAAGTGGATATTTTTTTTTATTTTTACCTGTTAATAGCTAAACCTATGGCAACCTTTATTGGGGATTTTACATGTAAAGTTGATTCAAAAGGGAGAGTGATCCTTCCTGCAGCATTTAAAAAGCAGATGCCTACTGCGGCTATGGATAAATTTGTTGTAAAGAAAGATATTTTTGAACAATGCCTGGTACTTTTCCCGATGGATGAATGGGACAGGCAGAATTCCATTATCAGGTCACGGATCAATCCCTACAATAAGGAGCACAGCCGCTTCCTGAGGGGCTTTTATAAGGGAACAGCAGAGGTGGTGCTTGATGCCAGTAACCGGATACTTATTCCCCGGCGACTTCTCGAACTTGTGGGGATAGACAGTGAGGTGGTGCTCGCCGGGCAGGACGGGAAAATTGAGATATGGAGCAGGGACTTGTATGATGATCATTCAGGCGAGGTTGATAATTTTGCTTTTCTTGCAGAAAAAATCATGGGTGACACTGAATAAAAATAAATACAATGGGTTACCATACGCCGGTACTTCTGAAGGAGAGTGTTGAGGGTTTGAATATCCGTCATGACGGTACTTACGTTGACCTTACATTTGGTGGGGGTGGTCATTCAAGAGAGATCCTGTCACAGCTTGATGGAGGAAGGCTTATAGCTTTTGACCAGGATACTGATGCCGAAACTGAGGCCCTGAATATAACAGACAGGCAGTTCATGTTTATAAGAAGCAATTTCAGGTTCTTCAGGAATTTTCTCAGGTATTATAAAATAGATATGGTTGATGGCATACTTGCTGATCTGGGACTTTCATCACATCATATTGACACACCTGAAAGGGGTTTCTCATTCATGTCGGCTGTGAGGCCGGACATGCGGATGAACCCGGACAGTCCTTTAACTGCCCTGGATATCCTGAATAGCTATAGCATCGAAAGTTTGAAAAATGTTTTCAGAATATTCGGTGAGGTACATAATGCCGGTAAATTAGCACGCACGATAATCAATGCACGTGAAAAACAGCCTTTCGATGATATGGCAGGGCTGCTTAGGTCTATATCAGGATGCATACCCTCACGGCAGGAGAGTAGATACCTTGCTAAGGTTTTTCAGGCATTGCGGATTGAGGTGAATAATGAACTCGAGGTGCTTAAGCACATGCTTTTACAGGTACTTCTTAGTTTAAAAAAAGACGGCAGGCTGGTAATTATATCCTACCATTCTCTGGAGGACAGGATAGTCAAGAACTTTATGCGTACGGGTAAACCAGAAGGGAGCATTGAAAAGGATTTTTTCGGGAACCCGCTGGTTCCTTTCGAGCTTGTGACAAAGAAAGTCGTTATGCCTGAAGAAGAGGAAATTAAAACCAACAAACGCGCCAGAAGTGCCAGGTTAAGGATAGCAAGAAGAAATTAAAGCATTTACAGCTATGGGTTCATTTGACCAAAATGTTGAGTTCATTGATGAGAATACTCAAAGCAAATCGGAATCCAAATTGGGATCTTTCAGGGATTTCATTGATGGCAGTGTTCTTACACGGGATTTTGTGCTGAAGCAACTTCCATTTATAGTTTTTCTTGCAATCCTTGCCATATTTTATATAGGGAATCGTTACCATGCAGAGAAACTGGTACGAAGAACGGGCAGGCTTCAAACTGAATTAAAGGAATTGCGTGCTGAAGCAATAACAGTATCATCTGAATTGATGCATATCAGCCGGCAGTCCGAGGTACTGAAGCTGCTTGAAAAGAATAACCTTGATCTGGTAGAGTCCCTTGAACCTCCCAGGAAAATTGTGGTAAGCAGAAAAAGAAAATAATCCATGTCTGTCAAGAAGGACATATTATGGAGGGTAGCAATGGTATATTTGGGTATACTCCTTTTTGCTGTTGCAATAATTGGAAAGCTTTTCCATATCCATTTTGTTGAGGGTAATATGTGGCAGGAAAGAGCCAGCCGAATGACTGAGCGCGATATTACAATACAGCCAAATCGCGGTGATATATATGCTTCCGGTAACCGGCTGCTGGCCACATCATTGCCGCATTACGAGATCAGGATGGATCTTCGGGCCGCCGGGCTGACCGACGGGCTGTTCAACGATAATATAGATTCATTGTCTCTTGCTTTGGCAGCACTTTTTCGTGACAGATCCGCTTCAGCCTACCGGTCAGATCTGGTAAAGGCCCGCCAGGATTGGAAGAGGTTTCATCTTATTCAACGCAGGGTTTCATTTAACCAGTTGAAAGAACTTAAACGGTTCCCGCTTTTCCGTCTGGGACAGAATACCGGGGGACTGATTGTAATACAGGATTATCAGCGCATTCAGCCTCACGGGAATCTTGCTTCAAGAACCATTGGCTATACAACGAAGGGTGAGTCGGGAAATATCGTGGGTATTGAAGGGGCCTATGACAAGCATCTGCGGGGGGTAGTAGGTCTGAAACTGATGCAGAGGATTTCAGGCAATGCCTGGATGCCAGTTAATGACCGTAATGAAGTTGAACCGCAGGATGGGGTAGATGTGATTACAACCATTGATATAGAGATCCAGGATGTTGCAACAAACGCTTTGCTAAGGCAACTGCAGTTACACCGGGCGCATCACGGAACTGCTATACTGATGGAGGTACAGACCGGCAAGATAAAGGCCATAGCGAACCTTGAAAGAAACAAAAGGGGTGGGTATTCCGAAACCTACAATTATGCCCTGGGCGAAAGTACTGAGCCTGGATCAACCTTTAAGCTCATGTCGCTTCTGGTGGCACTGGAGGATGGTTATATAAGGCTGGAAGACAGCGTGGATACAGGAAATGGGGAGATATATTTCTACAATCAGAGGATTGCAGATTCCCGACGGGACGGACACGGGAAGATCACAGTTAAGGAGGTTTTTGAATTATCATCGAATGTTGGTGTCGCCAAATTGATAGACAGGTTTTACCGGGGCAGAGAACAGGATTTCATAAACAGGCTTTACCGTATGAATCTGAATGAAAAAACGGGTGTTGAAATACGAGGAGAAGGGACTCCGGAAATAAAGTATCCCGGTGATAATCTATGGTCAGGCATTTCACTTCCGATGATGTCAATTGGTTACGAGGTAAGGATGACACCCCTTCAGATACTTACATTCTATAATGCTATTGCAAATAATGGTAAAATGGTAAGGCCAAAATTTGTAAGTTCTTTGCAATATCATGGAAATATAGTGGAGACATTTCCTGTAACGGTCATAAATAATTCCATTGCATCTTCTTCATCCATAAAAAGTGCTAGAAAAATGCTGGAGGGCGTTGTTGAATCAGGTACTGCGATAAATCTTAGAAATGCAAATTACAGGATTGCAGGAAAAACTGGCACGGCACAGATAGCCAATGAAAAGTACGGTTACGTCATGAATTCAAGAGTTAGTCACCAGGCATCTTTTGTTGGATACTTCCCTGCTGACAATCCCAGGTATTCATGTATAGTGGTGGTTAACTCTCCATCCAATAATGTCTATTACGGCAATTTGGTGGCAGGACCCATATTCAGGGAAATTGCCGACAAGGTTTATGCAACCAGTCTAGATATGCATGAACCATTGATAGCGAAAAGGGAAATAGTTTATGATCCACCTTTTTCAAAATCAAGCAATTTAAAGGACCTGAATGTGGTATTCAATCATTTTGGAGTGCCTCATAATGGTAATAGCGGAGTATCTGAATGGGTAACTACCACAAGGCGTGACTCTTTTATTGATTTGCGGGATAGAATGATCCTGGATGAGTTTGTGCCGGATGTTGTCGACATGGCACTGAGTGATGCTTTGTATCTGCTAGAAAACAGAGGGTTGAATGTCGTGGTCAGGGGCCGCGGAAAGGTGAATAAACAATCCATTCCTCCTGGTACCATAACACGTCAAGGCCAGAGGATTGTTTTGGAAATGAGTATTAATTAAGGATTTAATGGGACAGAGACTGAACATATTATTGAAGGGCATTGATCATGAGGAGGTTATTGGTGATCCCGGAATCGAGGTAATGGATCTGGAAAATGATTCGCGCAGAATCGCTCCGGGAGGTATGTTTATTGCAATAAGGGGAACAGCTAACGACGGACATGAGTTTATTGATTCTGCTGTATCGGATGGAGCAGTTGCTGTGGTATGTGAAACACTTCCCGACAATATAAGTGATAAAGTAAGTTATATTAGGGTAAGAGACAGTTCTCTTTTTTTGGGAATGGTTGCTTCAGCCTTCTGGGACCATCCTTCATGTAAGCTTAAACTTACAGGTATTACGGGAACCAACGGAAAGACAACAACTGCTACTCTGCTTTACCGACTTTTCATGGGGTCGGGCCGAAAATCAGGGTTGATATCAACAATCAGTTATTTTGTAAATAACAAAAAACTGCCGGCAACCCATACTACTCCTGATCCACTGACAATTAACCGGCTGCTTTATGAAATGGTTCAGGATGGTTGTGAATATTGCTTTATTGAAGTCAGCAGTCACGCGATAGTTCAGCAACGTATTGGCGGACTCACTTTTGCAGGAGGAGTTTTTACCAATATCAGCCATGACCATCTGGATTATCACAAATCATTTGATGAATATCTGCGAGTCAAAAAACAATTTTTTGATGAGCTTGGAAATGATGCCTTTGCCCTTGTTAACAAAGATGATCGTAATGCAGGTTTCATGGTTCAGAATACCAGTGCCGGGGTAAGTACTTATGCTTTGAAGTCAATGGCAGATTTCAGGGGCAACATTATTGAAAGACATCCGAACGGGATGCTCCTTAATATCAATGGCAGGGAATTGTGGACAAATTTAATAGGTTCCTTTAACGCTTCTAATTTACTTGGGGTTTTTGCCGCTTGTAAGCTCCTTGGAGCTGAAGATAATGAGACACTTAGAATTCTGAGTACTCTGACTCCAGTGGAAGGAAGATTTGAGACCATTAGATCGCCGGAAGGTGTAACTGCTATTATTGATTATGCCCATACACCAGATGCGCTTGAAAATGTTATTGAAGCTATAAACCAGATGGCAGGCCGTGGTTCACGGCTTATTACTGTTGCAGGAGCTGGAGGAGACCGTGACAGGGAAAAGAGGCCCATAATGGCAAAGATAGCATCAGAAAAAAGTAATAAGCTAATACTAACTTCTGACAACCCCAGATCAGAAAACCCTGAATCAATTATCAATGATATGCTTGGGGGTGTTGATAAGGCGTTCAGAGACCGGGTTCTCTGCATCATCAGCCGGAAGGAGGCAATAAGGACTGGCTGCATGATTGCCGGGCCAGGCGATTATGTTCTCGTTGCCGGTAAGGGCCATGAGACCTACCAGGAGATCAATGGAGTGAAGCATCATTTTGACGACAGAGAGATAGTCCGCGAGGTTTTTAATGTAATGCAAAATACCAGGTAAAATGCTTTATTATCTTTTTGATTGGTTGCAAGACATAGAATTCCCGGGTGCAGGATTGTTTTATTTTATTTCCTTCCGGGCATCCTCGGCAATAATTCTTTCATTGATAATTTCCCTTATTTTCGGAAAACGGATAATAAAATTGCTTGAAAGAAAGCAGATAGGTGAAACCGTACGCGATCTTGGAATTGAGGGACAGAACCAGAAGAAGGGCACGCCAACTATGGGAGGTTTGATAATTCTGATCTCGATAGTTTTTCCCACTCTTCTTTTGGGCGATCTGAAAAATATATATATAGTTCTGATGCTTGTAACAACAGTATGGCTTGGGATAGTGGGCTTTGCTGATGACTATATCAAGGTTTTCAAGAAGGACAAAAAAGGTCTCAGCGGCTGGCTTAAAGTGCTGGGACAGATAGTGGTCGGACTCATTGTGGGTGTTTCAATGCTTCTCAGCGAAGATATTTTTGTACGCGAAAGGGTAATGCTGGCCGACGGGGAACCCATGATGCAGATTAATTATAATAATGATATTACCGATAGTGTAGAGATTTATGTAACTATTGATAAAAAAAATACCAGGACCAATATACCCTTTCTGAAACAGAACGAATTTGATTATGCCTATCTGCTATGGTTTTTGGGTGAAAGGGCAACCAAATGGAGCTGGATAGTATTCATCCCTGCGATAATTCTAATTGTTACAGCTGTTTCAAACAGCGCTAATATGACTGACGGGCTTGACGGGCTTGCTACCGGACTGTCCGCAATAATTGGCACGACCCTGGGAATACTGGCCTATCTATCGGGTAATATTATCTATTCCGATTATTTAAATATTATGTACATACCATATACAGGAGAACTTGTAATATTTATGGCAGCCTTTATCGGCGCAACAATTGGGTTTTTGTGGTACAATTCTTACCCTGCTCAGGTTTTTATGGGAGATACAGGCAGTCTCTCACTTGGGGGAATTATTGCAGTATTTGCAATATTAATCCGCAAGGAACTGCTGATACCGATAATGTGCGGAATTTTTTTCGTTGAGAGTCTGTCAGTTATGATACAGGTTAGTTATTTTAAATATACCAGAAAGAAGTACGGTGAGGGACGCAGGATTTTCAGGATGGCGCCTCTGCACCATCATTACCAGCTTATGGGTTACCCGGAGCCAAAAATTGTAACAAGGTTCCTTATTGTAGGGATATTGTTGGCGGTAATTTCGGTTGTGACCCTTAAAATCAGATAATAGGCAGATTTGGATATGAATGGGAGAATTATCATACTCGGTGGCGGAGAGAGTGGAACAGGTGCCGCTGTGCTTGCAAAAAGAAAGGGGTTTGCTCCATTTTTATCAGATGCGGGAGAAATGAAGCCCGTTTTCAGGGAGTTGCTCACTCAGCAATCAATTGAATGGGAGGAAGGGAAACATGGAAGACAATTATTTAAGGGTGCTGTTGAAGTAATCAAGAGTCCCGGAATCCCTGATTCAGCTCCTGTTGTTCAGAGAGCGAAAAAAAAGGGTATCCCTGTTATATCTGAAATTGAATTTGCATCCAGGTTTACCTCTGCCACTAAAGTTTGTGTTACAGGAAGTAATGGCAAAACTACAACCAGTTCTCTTATTTATCATATGATGAAAAAGGAGGGACTAAATGCTGGTCTGGCCGGAAATATAGGGACAAGCTTTGCAAGGATGGTGGCTGAGCATGATTATGATTATTACAGTCTTGAGCTGAGTAGTTTCCAGCTCGAAGACATAGTAAGTTTTAAGCCTGAGATTGCAATTTTATTAAACATTGTGCCTGACCATCTGGATCGGTACAATAAGGATATCCTGAATTATTTAAATGCAAAATTCAGAATAGCCGAAAACATGGGCAAAGAGGATGCATTTATCTGGTGCAGAGACGATCCTGCGATTGCCGGAGAAATGGAAAAAAGAGATATTGGTGCTTCATTGTTTTCATTTTCACTGGATTCTGTTCCCCGACAGGGAGCATATATTGAAGAAAATAGAATAGTCATAACAACACAAACCAATAAAACAGATATGATAATGGACGAATTATCATTAAAAGGCAGGCATAATGTTTATAATTCAATGGCTGCAGGAATAGCTGGTCAGCTGCTTCGTATAAGGAAGGAGGTGATAAGGGAAAGCCTTTCGGATTTCCAGGGCATAGAGCACAGGCTTGAACCTGTGCTTAAAATACATGGAATTGAATTTATAAATGATTCCAAGGCCACTAATGTCAACTCTTCATGGTATGCACTGGAAAGTATGAAAAAGAAGGTTGTGTGGATAGCCGGTGGTATTGACAAGGGTAATGACTACTCTGAGCTGATCGGACTGGTGCGTGAAAAAGTGCATGCCATTGTCTGTCTGGGTAAGGATAACACAAAACTGGTGGATACTTTTAAAGATGTCGTGTCGACAGTTGTTGAGACATCTTCAATGCAGGAGGCAGTCAGATCTGCCTATTACCTTGCAAAAAACGGTGATTCAGTTCTTTTATCACCTGCATGCGCCAGTTTTGATTTGTTTGAAAATTATGAGGACAGAGGCCGGCAGTTTAAAAGCTGTGTAAGGAATCTATAAAATACTTAATGATGACAGGAGTATTCAGATATCTTAAGGGAGATAAGGTAATATGGGCCGTGGTCATATTCCTTTCAATTGTCTCTCTGCTTGCGGTATACAGCTCCACTGGAACCCTTGCATACAGGTTCCAGGGCGGTAATACGGCATATTATATTCTGAAACACTCTTCCATTATGATTTTCGGGTTTGCAATCATCTTTTTAACCCATCTGGTGCCCTATAAATTCTATTCAAGACTTTCTCAGCTCTTTTTGATTTCTTCATTGATTCTTCTTGCATTAACTCTTATTATGGGTACTACCATAAATGAAGCATCGAGATGGCTTACATTGCCGGGACTGGGATTTACGATCCAGACAAGTGATTTTGCCAAACTGTCATTGATAATGTACATTGCAAGACTGCTTTCGCGGAACCAGAATGAGGTTAAGGATACAAAAGATTCTTTTATAAAGATGCTTATTCCCATATTGCTGGTTTGCAGTCTGATCATGCCGGCAGACCTTTCAACATCACTTATACTTTTTGCTACCTGCATAATCCTGATGTTTATTGGAAGGGTAAGGTCGGGATATCTGCTGCTGCTTATTGGTGCAGGGTTGTTTTTTTCCTCGGTCTTTATTGCAGTTGCTCTTTACAGTGAATCTGAAGGAAGACTGGGTACATGGAGAAACCGGATTGAGAGTTTTGTCACTAAGTCCGGAGAGGGCAATTACCAGGTGGAGCAATCGAAAATTGCGATAGCAACAGGTGGACTGCTTGGGAAGGGTCCGGGCAACAGTTCTCAGAGGAATTTTCTGCCTCATCCCTACTCAGACTTTATTTATGCTATTATTATTGAAGAGTATGGGATCATCGGGGGACTTGTGATGATGTTCTTCTATCTGTGGCTGCTTTACAGGGCGGGACTTATAGTTAAACGAAGTTCGAGAACATTTCCTGCTTTTCTTGCTATTGGGTTGACACTCAGTATTGTATTTCAGGCTATGATTAATATGGCCGTGGTGGTTAACCTCCTGCCTGTTACAGGCCAGCCGTTACCCCTGGTAAGCATGGGAGGGTCATCATTGGTTTTTACCAGTATTGCTCTTGGAATAATAATAAGTGTAAGTTACGGTGTTCAGAAAACAGTTCCAGGTGGAGAGGATAACGAAAATATTATTGATGGACAACCGAAGGAATAATATAATAATCAGCGGAGGAGGTACAGGGGGGCATGTTTTCCCTGCGATTGCCATTGCCGATGCACTCAGGGAAAGGGATAAAAACATCAATATCCTTTTTGTAGGTGCAAAGCATAAAATGGAGATGGATCGTGTGCCGGATGCAGGCTATTCAATAGTAGGACTTCCTGTTACCGGTTTTCAGAGAAGAATGAGCTACAAGAATTTGCTTTTTTTTTTCAATCTTTTTGTAAGTGTGTTACAGGCGAGAAAAATAGTTAAAAGGTTCAAACCGGATGCAGTTGTCGGTGTAGGAGGTTATGCAAGCGGACCGGTTGTGAGGGCGGCGGCAACCAAAGGAGTTCCTGTACTCATACAGGAGCAGAATTCATATGCCGGGGTAACAAACCGGTTGCTTGCTAAAAAAGCCGCCCGGATATGTGTTGCTTATGAGGGGATGGACAAATATTTTCCGGCAGAAAAAATTGTGCTTACCGGCAATCCGGTGCGACGCGATCTTTTTGATCTGTCATCCAACCGTGAAGAGGCTTTATCGGTTTTCGGCATTAAAGGAGAAAGAAAAGTTTTACTTGTGCTTGGCGGAAGCCTTGGAGCAGGCAGTATAAATAATGCTATTTCTGAAAACATTGAAATGATCAGGCAAAGCGGAATTGAACTTATATGGCAAACTGGTAGTTATGGTATAAGGGCTGCGCAGGAGTTGATTGCCAGAACAGGATTTGACCGGGTACATGTGTATCAGTTTATCTCAAGGATGGATCTGGCATATGCACTGGCAGACCTTGTTATATCAAGGGCAGGAGCCGGTACAATATCTGAGCTGTGCCTCACCGGTAAGCCTGCCATTCTTGTTCCTTCACCCAATGTTGCAGAGGATCACCAGACAAAAAATGCCAGGGCTCTTGTTGAGCGCGCTGCTGCTGTTCTGGTGGAGGATGACCTGGCCGAATCCCGACTTGTTCCTGCAGCACTCGAACTGATAGATGATAACAGCAGGCTCGCTCAATTTAAAGAGAATATCGCAAAGATGGCTTTGCCTGATTCAGCGTCACGAATAGCTGATGAAATTTTTAAACTGATTAAACAAACAGCGCATTGAAGAGTGACAGGATTAATATGGTCTATTTCATAGGTGCGGGAGGCATAGGTATGTCGGCCCTTGCCAGGTATTTTAATATATCCGGCAGAAGGGTAGCGGGATATGACCTGACACGCACCAGATTGACAGACAAACTTGTGGAGGAGGGGATAGAAATATCCTATAATGACGATGAAAAATCAATTCCTGCCTGTTACACTGAGAAGGGTTCAAAGGATAATACCCTGGTTGTCTATACCCCGGCAGTACCCGGAAAGAACAAAATAATGCAGTATTTCATATCCCACGGATATAATGTTGTAAAAAGGGCGAAAGTGCTGGGCGAGCTGGTAAATAAAAGCAAAGGAATTGCAGTGGCAGGGACACATGGTAAAACCTCCGTATGTACTCTTATTGCGCATCTGCTTATGCAAACACCACCCGGGTGCAATGCTTTTCTTGGAGGAATTGCTAAAAATTATAACAGTAATCTGGTGGTTTCAGAAGGAAGCGATCTTTTTGTTGCTGAAGCAGATGAATATGACAGGTCCTTTTTACAACTGCGTCCCCAAATCGCGGTTATAACTTCAATGGATCCTGATCATCTTGACATTTACGGAAACTTTGACGAGATGATAAAAGGCTATTTTGCTTTTGCCGGCCGGGTTAAAACAGGGGGTACTGTCATCTGTAAGGGTAACCTTGAACTTAAAGCAGGAATGGTCGAAGGTGCAGAGATGGTAAATTACGGCATGGAGAAAAAAGAAGGATATTTTGCCGAAAACATAAGAATATCCGCTGGTGGCTTTCCGATATTTGACCTTGTCACGCCTTCCGGAAAGTTTTGTGACATGAATCTTGGTGTTCCCGGGCGGTTCAATGTTGAGAATGCGGTTGCTGCTATTGCCGTTGCACTGAGGTGCGGGATTACAGAGGAGAATATAAGGAAAGGAATGGAGAGTTTTCAGGGAATATACCGGCGCTTTGATGTATTGATCAATACCCCGGATTGTGTTCTGATTGATGATTATGCACATCATCCGGTCGAATTGAGATCCGCTATTTCGGCCGTAAGGGAAATATTTCCTGAAAGAAAAATTACCGGAATATTTCAGCCCCATCTGTTTACACGCACCCGTGATTTAGCTGATGCATTTGCTGAGAGCCTTAATGCTCTTGATGAACTTATTTTACTTGATATTTATCCTGCACGGGAGGATCCGGTTCCTGGCGTTACCTCAGAATTGATTTATAAAAAGGTTAAACTGGAAAAGAAAAAGCTTTGCAGCTTGAAGCAGTTGCCGGCAATAGTTGAAAAAATGCATACTGATGTCTTAATAACGCTTGGGGCTGGGAACATTGACACTATGGTGGAACCGGTAAAGAATATTCTGTTGAATAAAATCAAAGGCGGGTCATGAGGAAATTGAAGATAATACTTTTATGGCTTGGGATAATTACCTACCTGATATTTGTGCTAGGATTTGTTTCAGGTAAAATTAATGAGCAGGTATGTGCAAAAATCAGCGTGAAAATAATTGACAGCCTCACCAACAGGTTTGTCGGTCCGGAAGATGTTCTGGATATAATTTTAACCAATGAATCCAGGTTACTGGGATACCCTTTGAGCGAGATTAACACTCATAACCTGGAAAGACTGATTGCAAACGAGCCATTTATAAAATCGGCCAGTTTATATAAAACTGTAAATGGTATATTGAATGTAGATATTAAGCAGCGAAGGCCAATTCTCAGGGTTATCAACAAGCAGGGTAAAAGCTATTATATTGATGAGGAGGGATTTATTTTACCTGTTTCTGAAAATTTCACCAGCAGGGTGCTTGTTGCAAACGGATATATTTCTGAACCATTTGTTGAGGAAAGCACGAGGTCAATATTTGATGCTGAGGTCCCGGCCAATAGAAGGAATTCAGTAATATCTGAGCTTTATGAGCTGGCCTCATTTATTTCAGGTTCAGATTTATGGAGTGCCCAGATTGCGCAGATATATGTGAATGATCAATATGAGTATGAAATGATTCCCCGGGTAGGTGCTCATGTGATTTACCTTGGAGATGCCACCAATTATGAAACCAAATTCAGAAAGCTGGAAGCACTGTATATGTATGGTCTTAACAATACAGGGTGGAACAATTATGAGATAATTAACCTTAAATATGAAAATCAGATAGTTTGTACAAAAAGATAATACTATTATGGGTAAAGAAAAGCGTATAATCGCAGCCATTGACATTGGAACAACCAAGATTGTTTCCATTATCGGCAGAAAAAACGAAAACAACAAACTTGATGTGCTTGCTTTCAGCAAAGCCGAATCAAGAGGTGTTAAACGGGGAACTGTTCTCAATATCGAGGATACAGTTAATGCTATCCGAAAAACTGTGGATGAAGTCATGCAGAAGACGGGCAAACCTGTTTCAGAGGTATTTGTGGGTATAGCCGGGCAGCATGTTAAAAGTATCAGAAACCGCGGTTATATAAACCGCGATTCCTATGACGAGGAGATCACAAGGGCAGATATCCATGCACTTGTTGATGATATGTTTAAAATACCCATTGATGTGGGTGAGGAGATCATACATGTATTACCCCAGAGCTTCATTGTAGACAATGAGCATGATATTAAAAATCCGGTAGGTATGACCGGAAAGCGGCTTGAAGCTAACTTCAATATTGTTATAGGCCAGGTCGCCTCCGCCAGGAATATTGAAAAGTGCATAAGCCGGGTGGGACTGAAGGTAAAGGACCTTATACTGGAGCCACTTGCTTCAGCTGAGGCAGTGCTTACCGATGACGAAAAGGAGGCTGGAGTAGCACTTATTGATATTGGAGGTGGAACCACTGATCTGGCAGTTTACTACGATGGAATAATCAGGCACACTTCCGTGATCCCGTTTGGCGGAAACGTTGTCACTGATGATATTAAACAAGGATGTTCAATCCTGCTGCGCCAGGCGGAGCTGCTAAAGATACAGTTCGGGTCGGCACTTGGAGATATTGCTCCAGATGACAAAGTGGTAACAATACCTGGTATAAGCGGAAGAGAACCAAAAGAAATCACATTCAAGAACCTGGCATACATAATTCAAAGCAGAATGGAGGAAATTATTGATGCTGCAGCATTTGAAATTGAAAATTCTGGTTTCTTCGATCAGCTTAGTGCAGGGATAGTGCTTACCGGAGGTGGTGCCTTGCTTACACATCTTTCGCAGCTGGTGAAATTCCGTACCGGACATGATGTCCGAATCGGTTCTCCAAATGAGTATCTGGCAGGGGATCCTGAAGATGAGATCAACCATCCTATGTATTCAACGGCAGTGGGACTGATACTAAAAGCATATGAGCATATTGATATTGACGGGAATGAGTTTATTTCCGATGCTCTGGATCAGGATGAAACTGTTGAAGATAAACCGCTGGCCGAAAAGAAACAGGCAAGGATAAAAAGCACCCTGATGGAACAGCTGAAATCTACCATTACAAAGATTTTTGAAGAAGACGATATTAAGATGTGAAAAAAATTATAATTATGACTAAAACAAATGAATTAATGAATTTTGACCTTCCCGTGGAGCGCTCATCAATCATAAAAGTGGTGGGTGTAGGAGGAGGTGGCAGTAATGCGGTCAACCATATGTTCCGGTCAGGTATAAAGGATGTTAACTTTGTTATCTGCAATACCGATGCACAGGCACTGCAAAACAGCGAGATTCCCCTGAAGATACAGCTTGGTGAGTCACTTACCGAAGGCAGGGGAGCCGGTAATAAACCTGAAATAGGAAAGCAGGCTGCAATAGAAAATCTTGATGATGTTATTGAGGCCCTTTCGGGGAACACCAGGATGGTTTTTATAACGGCCGGTATGGGTGGTGGTACCGGGACGGGTGCAGCACCTGTAATTGCGAAGGCGGCCAGGGAGATGGGTTTGCTGACTGTTGGGATAGTAACCATCCCTTTCAGGTTTGAGGGCAAGGTTCGCATCAATCAGGCCATTGACGGTATAGATGAATTGAGGTCTCATGTGGATTCACTGCTTGTAATAAATAATGAGAAACTTCGCGAGATATACGGAGATCTTAAAATCAGTGAGGCATTTTCAAGAGCCGACAATGTACTTACAGGTGCAGCCAAAGGTATTGCCGAGATCATAACGGTTCACGGACATGTAAACGTCGATTTTGCTGATGTGCAGACAGTTATGACCAACAGTGGGGTGGCTATTCTGGGTTCAGCAATGGCGGATGGCGAGAACCGTGCGCTGAAAGCAATCCAGGCAGCAGTCTCTTCACCTCTGCTAAACAATAACGATATACGCGGAGCGAAAAATATTCTATTGAACATTACTTCCGGAATTGACGAGGTAAGTATGGATGAGGTTGGCGAGATAACCGATTATGTTACTGCTGAAACAGTTGCAAACACCAATATTATCTGGGGTACCTGTACTGAGGAATCGTTGGGTGAAAAAATATCGGTTACAATTATAGCTACAGGCTTTGAGTCAAATTCTATTCCTGAGCTTTATACCCGCCGAAAAGATATTGAGAAACTGCCATTGGATGAGTTTCCTACACCTGACAGCAGTACCGTTATGGGCGGTTTTACGGTGAGGGAAAGAAAACCCCGGGTATCCGACAACTATGAATTTGAGACTCTTCAGAGAAGAATTGAGTTTGATGTTAAAGGAACCGGAAGAGAGGTATTTTCGCTCTCCGATGAAGGTGTAGATCCCGATGAGATGGCAGGATTATCTGAACAGAGGGCAGGCGACCGGGCAGCAAAACTTAAGGAGGCCGGAAACAGACTGAAAGAAAAAAATTATCTTAATGTGAATGAAAAGGAGGAAATTGAGGAGATGGAGCGCCAGCCTGCCTTCGAAAGGAAAAAGATAAACATTAATCTCTCAAAAAAATCCTCCGATAATCCGGTAAGCAGGTACACTCTCTCAGATGAGGGCGGAAAGGGCCCGAAATTCAGACCTGATAATGGATATCTGCACGATAATGTTGATTAATAGATGCTGAAGGAATCTTAAGCGTAGTAATGGTGTCGGGAAATAATGATAAACTATTTGCTTATATAATGACAGCCAACTGAAGTACTGTTTTTAAGTGCACCTGCAACTATAAGCTGAGAGCTTACTACAGCGTTTCGGAGTTCAATTATCTGTTTGCTTATGACTGCGCTTTTGTAGAATTTCATTATCCTGTGTGCATAATAATCCAGATCCGATTCAGCCCGCCTGAGTCCTTTTGTTGTACGTATGATACCTGCATAGTTCCACATTGTAAGGCGGATGGCCTGCATGTCCTGATCAATCAATAAGGGGTCAAAAGCCTCTGCATGAGGTGGTTTTTCCCAGTCCGGGATATTATCACAGCGCTTTTTACTGATCTCACCCCTGTTCTCAGAAATATCAACTGCTGAAGATTTGCCCCAAAGGAGGCCCTCAAGCAAAGAAGCAGAAGCAAGCCTGTTTGCCCCGTGCAGTCCGGTACATGATACTTCTCCAACAGCATATAGATTCTTAAGCGAAGTTCTTCCCCTTATATCTGTTTTTATCCCACCGCAAAAGTAATGAGCTGCTGGTGTTATAGGTATTGGCTCTTTTGTAATATCTATGCCTCCTTTTAGACAGGTTGTATAAATTTTTGAAAATCTTTTTTCAATCGGTACACTGCCTGTATAATAACCGGCAATGTCAAGAAGCATATATTCTCTTCCGCTTCTGCATATCTGGTCATAAACAGCCCGGGAGACAACATCTCTTGGTGCAAGGTCACCCATTTCAGAGTATAACTGCATAAACGCCAGACCTTCATGGTTTTGTAATCTGCCTCCTTCTCCCCTCAATGATTCTGAAATAAGGAATTTTTTTATGTCTTTGTGAAATAAGGCTGTAGGATGGAATTGTACAAATTCGGCGTTAATAATATCTGCACCTGCCCTGTAGGCCATACTGATGCCGTCTCCTGTTGCTGAGACCGGGTTTGTGCTGTGGTAATACAGATTACCTGTACCTCCTGTTGCCATAACCACATGTCCTGAAAAGAAAGCTTCAGTCTCACCCTTCAGGTTATTAAGGGCATAAACTCCAAGAACTTCTCTTTCACGGTATACCTCTTGCGGATCGCGGGAGTGGTGGTTATTTGTTATAAGGTCTATGGCTGTATAATCGGTAAGGAATTCAACACCTGCCTTTTTTGCATGGTTAATGAGTGAGTCCTCTATTTTATCGCCTGTATGATCCTCATAGTGGACAATTCGCCTTCTGCTGTGTGCAGCCTCTTCTGTATAGTCCAGTTTTCCCTCTTCCGACCTGCTGAACTGTATACCAACTTCATCAACCAGAAATTCAAATACCAGTGCAGGTCCGTGTTTAATGAAAAAATCAACAGCCGCAAGGTTATTGTAGCCGGAGCCTGCCCTCAGCAGGTCGCTACGTAAAAGTTCAGCTGAGTCATTATCTGTCGAGGCAATTATCCCTCCTTGTGCATAATAGGTATTGGTCTCATATAATTTTGGTTCTTTTGTCATGACAACAACCTGCAATCCCGCTTTTTTCAGATAAATTGCGCAAGTCAGACCAGCCAGGCCGGATCCCACAACTACCGCATCATAATAATGTCTCATTCTATTTTTTTAACTTTTTGACCAAACTTTCAGGCTGAAGTCAAATGCATTTATGGAGTTTGTAAGCTCCCCGGCAGAGATGAAATCCACTCCTGTTAATGAAAAACCTCTGGTCTTTCCCCTGGTTATATTACCTGAAGCCTCTGTCTCGCAAACTCCTCCGATATGCTTCACTGCTATGGCAACCTCTTTCCTTCCCATGTTATCAAGCATTATTCTGTTTACCCGGCAGTTCAGGGCCTCCTTTACTTCAGAAATATTCCTCGCTTCAACCTCTATTTTAAATCTGTCCCCCCATCTGTTCCTAACTTTCTTAATTGCTGCAGTTATTCCACCGGCAGCATCAATATGGTTATCCTTTATCATTACCATATCAAATAGCCCCATCCGGTGATTACTTCCACCTCCGCACCTTACGGCATATTTTTGTAAATGTCTGAATCCAGGCAGGGTTTTTCGTGTGTCAAGGATAACGGCTCTGTCTCCTGCTTCTTTTACAAATTCTGATGTTCTTGTTGCTACTGCCGAAAGCATGGAAAGAAAATTAAGGGCAGTCCGCTCCGCTTTCAATATTGAGCTAACTTTCCCGGATATCTGCGCAACAGAGTCATCCTGTCTGATAGAATTTCCGTCACTAAAGAAAAACTTCACAGATATACTTCTGTCCAATCTCTTCATTACCCTTATAAATACTTCTCCACCACAAAAAATTCCATTATCTTTTGAGATAAGCACAAAAGTATCCTCCTCTTCGGAGAATATTGATTCTGATGTAATATCTCCGTTATTATGAAGGTCCTCATCAAGTGCCATATCAATAAGGCAATCCAGGTTTGGAAAATCATCCATTATAATTCGATGTGTTTTTAGCGTTTATGAGATTCAGAATGCTAAAGTAAAAAAATGCGGTTAAAATCTAGGTTTTAACCGCAAACAATTATCAGAAGAAGATTTATTAATCATAAAAATTTTCAATGCTTTAGAAGAACTTATGACGATTATCCTTTACGTTGGCCCGTTCCTTCAATGCCTCGAATGCATCGAAATCGACCCTCATTCTTTTGCTGTTTTCCAGTCTTGTTTTCTCCTGTTCAAGATCTTTCTCTTCCGGCATGGTCACGGACGTGACCTTAAGCACATAAACACCGTTTTCTCCTTTTACCGGTTGGGATGTGTTGTTTTCTTCTGTTAGCAGTGCGGTGGCTATAAGTCGCGGTTCAATTCCTGCCCCGGGTACTGAAAAAGTAGTGAATACTATGTTGTTTGCCTGTTCAACACTGGTGTTCAACGCGCTGGCCAGCGAGGGGAGATCATGTCCCTCTTCAATTTTTTCCTTTAGCCGGGAAGCAATTATCTCTTTTTTTATTTTTCTGGTAAGTATGCCTTCTATTTCTCCTCTTACCTCCTCAATATCCTGGTAACCCTCCTGGCGTACCCTGGTCAATGCAGCAATTACAAATCTGTCACCTATCTCAAGAATAGGGGATATTGATCCTTCACGTGCATCATATGCCCACCGGATAAGCTCCCGGGCATTATCAAGTCCGGGAACCTGCCTGTCACTGATAAGAATGTTATTGGCCACTCTGGGGGATAAGCCCTTCTCAGTAACAGCCTCAGTGAATTTTTCATAATTATTGCTAATTGCTGCAAACTGGCTGGCTCTGGAAAAAACACGCTGGTATGTTGCTGAACTTGGAGTAACCTCACGAGCCAGAGTGGCGTATCGGATTTTTTTTACCTCCCTTGAGCGTTCCATTACCTGGGTGATGTGAAATCCGAACTGGGTTTCAACCATAAAAAACTCTCCACGTTTTGCACTAAAAGCTGCATCACTGAATTCCCGAACCATGGTGCCCTCGGTAAACCACCCCAAATTTCCTCCTTCAAAACGGCTTCCCGTATCATCAGAATATTGCATGGCCAGCATCCCGAAATCTTCTCCCTGCCGGACAATCTCCAACAGGCTGTCAGCCCTGCTTTGTGCCTGCTGATAGTCAAGATCGGGACCGGGTTGTATGAGGATATGCCTTGCCCTGACCGAATCGGGAACAAAGTTTATTTCAACCAGACGCGACAATTTATAATGGTTGTCTTCAAAATAGGGGCCGTAAATATCTCCGGGTTCTGCGGAAAACATGAAATCGGATATAGTTTCAGGCAGGTCTTCAAAACCGAAGTTCCGCGGGTCATAAGGAATATCCGAATTCAGGCTGATAAACTGCCTGACCTCTTCAACTTCACTGAACTCTTCTTTCATGCCTTCTATCCACTCCCTTGCTGTCTTGTCATCTTCTTCAGAGGGTTTGATTTCAAATGAGACATATTCCAGGTCTCTCGACGCCGACTGCCTGAAATCACCTCTGTTTTGGCGGTAATAACGCCTGATATCTGAAGGTGTAATGTGGACGAGGCTGTCGTGGACCGTGTTGAAGCGCTGAACAATAAAATCAAAATCCACACTTTTGTTGCTTTCCTGCCATGAATTTCTTGCCTGCAGAGATGTTACATTAAGTCCCTGCCTGATAAGGTTGTTGAATTTGGTCAGTTCCCTTTCCTGAGTGATCTCCCTTTCAATAAACATCCAATAAGCCCTTTGCTGCCCGGTTGGATCCTGGTTCATCGACCGCAGGAACCTGGTAACTGCAGACCTGTCAAAAGTGCCGGTTGATGGATCGGTAAACAGTTGACGAACAATTGGATGTATGTTAGCGCCCTGCACCATGTCAAATAACTCTTCCGGACTTACCTCAATTCCCAGCCTGTCATATTCTTCCTCCATAATTATTTCTCTCAACAAAAGCTGCCAGGCCTGTTCACGAATGCTTTCATATGTATCAGGGTCGAGTGAGCTTTCACCAGTGTTCAGCATATAAATATCTGAAAGCTCATTAAACTTTTGCTGGAATTTTTCAAAGGAGATTGAATTTCCGGCAATCTCGGCAATCTCAAATTGTCTGGTTGTGAAAAGAGACGGGCCTGAACCGAGAATGTCTCCAAGGATAAAGGCAAACAGGGCCAACCCTATTACTACTGCTACCAGTACTCCTGCACGATTCCTGATTTTTTCAAGTGTAGCCATATATAAACTGTAAGATTAAAAGATGTGAAAATTTTTGAGCTACGAAGATAATAATTTAAAATATTATATGAGAGGCAGATGACTTTTTTAACCCGAAACATTTAATCAATAAAAGGGGCTGTACTTTTGTCAGCCCTTTTCAGTTATATTATTATTTGATTTTTTTCCGGATCAGTTAGTTTTATATCCAGGAGTAATTTACTATCAGATTACTGCGCTCTTGCCCTGATCCTGGTAGTTTCATTTATCCAGCAACCTACCTCATATGTTTCCCCTTCAGTGAGTCCGTGAAAAAATATTGTCTCAGTGTCTGGGAAATAATTTGAATAGGTTTCAATCATTCGGTTTGCCTCAGATGCAACCGAAGGATCGACTCTTTTGGCCTGGATGAACCGGTCCACTGCTGCCCAGTATACTGTCCTGTTCTTGAAATCAGCATCTTCATGACCTGCAAAGCAATTAGATTCGGAAGCATAAAGGCCTCCTATAAGTAAATGTGCCCGTCCCAGTGAAGGATTGTTGTCCAGAGCCTGAAGAGCATACTGACGTGCCAACTGCCTGTCTTGTTTTACCTGGTTGGCAATGATTGCCAGTTCAAAATAGTAGTTGGCCCTTTCCACTTCATCTTCCTGAAGATCAATAGCCTCCTTAAGATATCTGATTACCTGATCATTATTATTCAGTTCCCTGTACATGGCAGACAGATTAATAGCTGACCTGGCAGAAGGATCAAGGACATGCCTCTTCTCTGTTACTGTCAGATAGAGCTCTTTATCGGTACAACCTGCACCGACAAGCAGATCGTTTACCTTGTTCAGCAGATCAATATCATCGGGAGATTCTGTTACCTGGTCGGCAAAAAGCATTTTGAGTGCATCACAGTCGGCTGCACCGCTGTCAGCAAACAATTCTTCGATTATGTCACGTGCATTATAAAGACGGTCATCAGATGATTTCTCAAGGCCTGAATCGATTTTATCAATCAGGTATGAATAGGTATCAATAACCTGTTCGCTATCTAAAATCCCTGCCCTGAATTTCCCGATGGTAACATTCATGAACAAAACAAGTATTGCCGGGGCTGGATCGTCCCCTGAGAGTTCAATTGATTCTTCAAGGGCCTGGTAACCGGGACCAGCTTCCTCGATGTTCCTGTTATGCTGCAGGTAAAACCTTCCCTTTCTTCCGAGAACGTTGGCAGGGTCACCAAACCTGCCATCCTGATAATATTCCATCCGCTGGTCGAACATCATCATTGCTGTATCCAGATATGCATTCATTTCTTCCTCTGTCTCTGCATTCTCAATCATATGGCTCATAAGAGCCTCTCCCCAGATGTATATGTTCCTGCTGGCTATTGGAAAATCATTGAAAAGCACCCTCCAGTAAGGCAGGGCATCTTCAAAATTACCCTGTCTGTGACGGTCACCATATAGTGAAAGGTTCCTGAGGCACCTGATACTGTCTTCCGGAGTGTCCCCGTACTGGCCTGGAATATATTGCCCCCTTCTTTGCCCGTTAAGGTCAGCCTGGACCAGTATGGCCGCGAACAAGACCAGAATTCCTTTGAATAATAAATTTTTCATTTTTTCCCTTTATTGAGTTAAATTTTCCGGAAATCCCAACAAATATATAAACTATCTGCAAAAAATATTAACGGCTTTCTGGAAAATATAATTTTGTTAAGTTATTTTAACTAAGCTACCAAACAGATTTAATCAAAATATGTGCCAAATAAATTTACAGGTAAGGATTTGAAATACTTCAGATATATGTAAGTCGTGTTTTATCTTGGATTACCAGACTATTGCCAGATCAGGTTTCAGAAAAAAATATGGATTAATCACGGGTATGTTCCAGATGCACAAGTTCAATTCTTGTTTTACTGATTTTAATAATCTCAAATCTGAATGGTCCTACAGTTAATTTTTCGTTAATCTTGGGAATATTCTCGTGATGATGAATTATAAAACCCGCGAGTGTTTCGTAATCCTCAGTTTTTGGAATATTCAGGTTGTATTTTTCATTCAGGTAATCAATTTCTATCCTTCCTGAAAAGATAAATTCATTATCAGATAACTGCTTCTCTTCAAAATCGACCGTATCATGCTCATCTTCTATTTCTCCGATAATTTCTTCAATAATATCTTCAATTGTTACCATTCCGGCGGTACCCCCAAATTCATCAACTACAATCGCAATTCCTCTCTTTTCCTTGATAAAAAGGCTGAGCAGTTTCTGGGCAATCATTGTTTCCGGGGCTATAATGATCCTGTTCAGCATAGACCTGATGCTTTTAGGATTCTTGAAAAAGTCCTTTGAATTGATGTATCCTATAATATTATCAATTGAATTCCTGTAAACAAGTATTCGTGCAAATCCGGTTTCAATAAAATTTTGCTTAACTTCTTCAATGGGAGTATCTATTTCAACTGCTGTTATCTCAGGCCTTGGAACCATACATTCCCTTAGTTTTACCGTCGAGAAGTCGAGGGCATTCTGAAATAGTTTAATATCATTTTGCAGATTATCCTCCTCCTGAATTACATTCTGGCTCTCCTTTACGAAATGATCAAGATCAATCTTACCGAACACGTTATTCTTATTATCATTTGAAACATCGGTGCCGAGAACATATTTCATCAGAAAATTCCCTATACCGATTATGCTTTTGCTTATCGGGTAAAGGATTACATAAAAAACCATTACCGGTATCGATAGAGCATTCAGTATAAGATTGGGTTTCATCCGAAAGATCGCCTTTGGTAAAAACTCAGCAGTGATAAGAATGATAATTGTAGCTATTATTGTTTGAATTATGAAAACAGAAACTTCAGAGCTGACGAATTTGTGAATAGGGGGTTCAAGTATCAGGGCCATGGTAATACCGTAAACAACAAGAGCTATGTTGTTTCCAACCAGCATGGTTGCAATATACTGCCCTGGGTTATTTGTGAATACTGATGTTATTCTTGACGGAAACGTTCTCTGTTTTTTCTCCAGTTCCAGCCGCAGTTTATTTGATGAAACAAATGCTATCTCCATGCCCGAAAAAAAGGCTGAAAACAACAGGCTGATCAGGATGATGACTAAGTAATCCATATCTGAATAAGACTAAGATTTCCGGGATCTTCTGAGGTTTCGTCGGTAAAAATACATGATAAGGGACAGAATGGTGATCACAAAGAACATCAGACTTTCTTCGATACCAATATGATACCAGTTATACAACCCGGCAATAAAACTCAGAGCTGCGAGGCTGATCCAGACCAGTTCAAGTATATGCAAGAGTCTTCTATTGTTCATCACGAATGTAGATGGTTCCCTGAATTTTTTTGATTTTCCATCTGGTGAAGGTTTCGTCTGCCTCAAATCCTTCTCCCATGATAACTTCATCAGGGCGGGTTACCTTAACAAAACTGTTTGAGTAAATGATCTGATTTCTTTCGTCCCAGAAGAGCTGCTCAGTATTCAGAATCTCTCCTGCCTGGTTAATAACCACTACACTATCCTTTGCTTCCCAAAGGTCTTTGTCGGTATAATAAATGGCATACTTTGAACTGAGTTGGGA
Source organism: Bacteroidales bacterium (assembly GCA_007134675.1). GTDB lineage: Bacteria > Bacteroidota > Bacteroidia > Bacteroidales > PUMT01 > PXAP01. The sequence goes on along the minus strand of SLKJ01000051.1, from coordinate 11,396 downwards.
TTCCACATTTTCATACCTGTCGAAAAACTCTGCAAGTACACCATATGGAAATTCAGTGTATTGTTCTGACCCTTCATCAAAATAATGTATTTCAGGTGCGGTGATCCTCATCTGGATCCTCCCGGAATCAGTATAGACTATTCCTGCATCAATCAATGACTGTCGCGGCATCAGCGTATCCTGCGAAAATGCTTTTATTACCTCTATGTCATTTTCACAGGAGATTAAGATCAACAATAAAAAAATTGCAGATAATGCTTTGCATTTTGATGCAAAGTTTCTGATGGAGACCTTATTGACAGGGTCATTCAAATCTCCGTTGGAAGAACCAGAAATCATAAAGAGAAAGACTCAAATTAAACATTATGTAATTTTCCTGGATTAGATCTGAATCCCTGGTTCCACGGCGGCCTATATCCATTGAAAAATTAAATGTTGTTTTGTTATTTCCATAAGGGATGCCTATACCGAGGGTAATGCCATAATCTTTCAACTGGTGATCCCTAAGCTGAAGATATGTATTTGAGTAATGGAAGCCAACACGGTAATTTATTCTTCTCCACAAACTCCTGAAGTCAGTATGATCAGGAATAAACTGGGCTCCTATATTAAACGAAGAGCTATTTACAAGGGAATCTCGCTGCTGGTCAAGAAAATTTGTTTCTGACCATTGCTGAAAAGAATAATCGGCTCCAACCAGAAATTTGTCATGCCTGCCGAATGAGGCACCAAAACCGTATCTTGCAGGAAGGTCAATATGGCTTTTATCTGCGATGTAATTCAGGACAGTATCTCTTACAGGACCTGAAGGAGTGCTTAGTTCATTAATTATAAGCCAGTCCTGATCTGTTTTCAGAGGTGTTTTATTTTCATAGATAACTCCCAGCGTGTAGTGGTATTGATCCCTGAAGCTATTGGTATACTGAAGCCCGTATCTGATATGAAAATCACCGACAATGGCCCTGGATTGGCTTGTTACCGAGAAGGTGTTTTCTGAAAGGGGAAAAAGGAGTGTCCTGTCCTGGGTAAGTGAGCCAAAGAGATAGGATAAATTTATACCTGCTGACAGATTGTTGGATATTTTCCATGCATTTCCGAAGTAAAACTGGTTTATTCCCCCGCTCCCCTTATAGTATTGCTCAGATTGCAAATCCACGTCTATTATATCATAGCCCATCCGGCTGTAGGGGACAAGTCCAAAACCGGTTTTCCACCAGCGCGAAAGGGGAAATCCGATGGCCAGATGACTGAGGGTAATATTTGTGAAACTGTGGCTTCCTTCAACTCCTTCAAGTTGCAATGTATTGCCTGAGATGCCGGTAGAGAAAATAAATGACATAGTATCCTGTGCAGAATTTGCAGCGGGATTTTGATAGTTTATATGATTGGCATCACGTAACCCCAAACCTATACCTCCCATTGCGTGGTTACGGCTAAATCCTTCTCTGGCAATGTCACCTATTCCGAACCGGGAATAGGGGGAGTATGTGTTTTTCTGAGCCTGTATGCCTGTGAAAATAAAAGATACTGAAATTATCAGTAAGATGTATTTACTTTTGTCTGACATTGTAAGTTAAGATTCTGTTTAATCCGGTAAATATTAAGTCAGGATCTACAAAGATCGTGTTTTTTAGTTTTTTATCAAAGTATTTGGCATCTCCACCAGTAAAAACAATTACCAAATCCCTGAACTTCTCTTCTATTCTGTCTATAAACAATTGCATTTCAAAAAGAATTCCATTCATAACTCCTGAAATAATTGATTCTTCAGTGTTATTTGCAAGCAATGGCACATCATCTCGAGGTCCAACCAGCGGCAATCTTTCGGTAAATTCATGCAATGATCTGAATCTCATTGCTATGCCAGGAGAAATGTTGCCTCCAAGATAGTGCCCTGATTCATTAATTATATCATACGTAATTGCAGTACCCACATCAACAACCAGAACGGCTCTACCAGGATAATTATTGTTGGCTCCGGTAATCGCTGCAAGACGGTCATTACCGAGAGTGGTTTTCGATTTATAAAGGTTTTTTACCGGGATGGCTGTTTCATGGTCCATAACAAGCAGAAAGGGAAAATTTTCCCTGAGGGATGTTATCAGGTCAGGGTTATCATTTCTTACAGAGCACAGAATAACATTTTTAATGTTCGGGTAATCCTTTTTAATATCTTTTAATTCGGGGCGACCGATGGCATCCCAACAGCTTTTACCGATTATCCGGGTTCCTGAGTATACAGCAGTTTTAACCTGAGAGTTGCCTATATCAATACACAAGTGCATTTTTTGCTGGCTTTTTACAGGATAAATATACATGAAAATTTTTTCTTATCTTTGGATAATTGTTTTCTGTTCGGCCTTATTTTTTAAACATTTAAATTACTTTGGTAATGAAGAGAAGTTTTGCTTTTTTTTCAATATTGCTTTTATTTTCTTTTGGCGGATCATCTGCCTTCGGGCAACTATATAAAACAGGGGTTGGTGCAAGATTAGGTTTTTTCAACGGACTTACCGTTAAGCATTATTTACAGCATGAGCGTGCCATTGAGGGGATTGTTTCAACAAGGTGGGGTGGGTTTTTTATCACCGGACTCTATGAATTTCAGAGGTCATTTCCTGATGTTAACAACCTGGAGTGGTTCTATGGCGGAGGTGCACACATAGGATTTTGGGATGGAAGAAGAGGTCCGGGTACCTGGGGAGAGACCCATAGTGTTGTCGGTCTGGATCTGATTATCGGGCTTGAATACACTTTTGATGAGTTTCCTTTCTCAGCGAGCGTGGACTGGAAGCCGGTATTCAATATAATTGGCAGAACCGGAGTGTGGGGTGACGGTATTGCTTTATCTGTCAGATATACAATAAGGTAGGTTGTTGTTCAGAAAAAGCTGTAATCATACCGGTAGAGAACCTGGTAATTATATGATGCATAATAGGTTTCCACGCTTACAATGTTTCCCCGGCTGTCCCATGTAAACTTCCTGGTTGAATAATCATCTGCATTTTCGTTAAACCAGTATTCCTTAACAAGTTGCCCGTTTTCGTTGTAGAAATATTTATTGTTAACGTTTTCCCGTCCCTGCCTGTCATTTCTGATGATCTTGCTTAACAGGCCGTTTTCGTAAATGTAAACGTATCTGTAGAGCATTTGTGATCGATGATACCTTCTTTTTCCTGTCTTTTGGCCGCTCCCGTTATAAGTGTATTCAATCTTTCTTACCAGTGCTCCCTTATTGTCAAAATAGGCTTCCTGAATAAGATATCCCATGTTGTTGTATTTAAGATTTATTTTCTCTAACAGGGTGTTGTCAGGGAGTATCACTGAGACATTTGTCTCATTTCCGATGTATTTAAATATCCTTTTCTCACGCAGATTCCCCTGCGATGTATAATGGATTTCCCGAACCCTCCCTTCAGTATCAAAGTGATATTTGTTGCGATAATCACCCATTCCGTCAAAACCCCATTCGGAAATTTTGTTTCCATTCTGATCAAAGGCAGCCATCTGGCTGAATGTTATCCTGTTACTGCGGCTGTCAAAAACAATATGTTCAATACGGTTACCAGCGCTGTCAAAGCGGTTGGTTACCTTCCTTGATTTTTCACCATTTGAGTTGAAGGTGATTTCCTCCCTCAGGTAGCCATAATTATCATATTGTGCACGGAGGCTTATCCTCCCGTCATCCGACGGTTCCCTTCCATCGTAGGTATGGTTCCATTCTGTTATGGTATTTATCCGGTTTTCTTTAATAAGTTCAACATCAAGCATGGAGATATTGCTTTGTGAAAGAATTTCACAGACAGGTATGAGTAATGCAATTAAAATAAAAAGCAGTTTTTTCATTTATAAATACTATTAAACTGATGCTAATCTACTAATTTTTAATTTACTCCATTTTTATATTCCCTGCTTCAACTGATAATATCTGCAAAACACTTAATGCCTGTTTTACGGTATGTATGTTTTGAATGCTGATTGTAAGCTTGTTACTGCCTTCAGTGAGTTTCATATTATTTTTATGCTGAACAGAAAAAAGTATTGATGAGAAGACCGGGGACTGGTAATATGGGGACGTCTGGTCTGAAACGAAATGGATCACCATTTTACCTCGCTTCAGCACAATTTTTTCAAAGCCGAGTGATACAGCAAGTATTCGAAGCCTCACAATATTAACCAATTCTGAAGACTCCTTCGGGGGTGGCCCAAACCTGTCCGCCAGATCCGCTTCGAATTTTTTAACTGCCCCCTTATCCCTTGTATTGTCAAGTATTCTGTACAGCCTTAGTCGTTCGGCGTTACCCGGTATGTAATCCTCGGGAAAAAGAAGCTGCAGATCAGTGTCAACCTGGCAATCGTTAACAAACGACTTACCGGCCGGGGTATCTGAATCCTGCCCGGAAAAAACTTCACTGAATTCAGTATTGCGAAGTTCCTGTACTGCCTCATCAAGAATTTTATGGTAAGTCTCAAAACCTATATCTGCAATAAAACCACTTTGTTCGCTGCCGAGAAGATTTCCTGCACCTCTGATATCCATATCCTGCATTGCAATATTAAACCCGCTTCCAAGATCAGAAAAATCCTCAATGGCCTTCAGGCGCTGTCTGGCTTCCCTCGTAACCGACCCGGCAGGAGGTGAAAGAAGATAGCAAAAGGCTTTCTTGTTGGATCGGCCAACCCTCCCCCTTAGCTGATGCAGATCACTTAGACCGAATTGATGGGCATTATTTACTATAATGGTATTGGCATTTGGAATATCAAGCCCTGATTCAATTATTGTTGTGGCCACCAGTACGTCAAAGTCTCCGGAGATGAATCCCAGCATTATTTTTTCCAGTTTGCTGCTCTCCATTTGTCCGTGAGCTACAACGGTTTTAACTCCCGGACATATTTTGTTGATAATTCTTTCTATCTCTCCAATGTTCTGAACCCGGTTATGAATAAAGAATACCTGTCCGCCCCTCTGTATTTCATAATCAACTGCGTTGCGGATTATTTCCCTGTCAAACGTGTGCAGTTCTGTCACTATCGGATGTCTGTTTGGTGGCGGAGTATTTATTATGGCCAGGTCTCTGGCTCCCATGAGTGAGAACTTCAGTGTACGAGGTATGGGTGTTGCTGTAAGGGTAAGGGTGTCAACATTAAGTTTCATCTTTTTGAGCTTTTCTTTTATGCTGACTCCGAATTTTTGTTCCTCATCAATGATAAGAAGTCCTATATCTCTGAATTGAAGATCTTTTCCAATAATCCTGTGGGTGCCTATCAGTATATCTGTTTTCCCCTCTGCCAGATTCCTCAGGATCTCCTTTTGTTTTTTCGGAGACCTGAATCTGCTTATATGATCGACATTGCATGGGAAATTCCTGAGCCTTTCACTGAAGGTATTATAGTGCTGTAGTGCAAGTATGGTGGTAGGAACCATCACGGCTACCTGCTTGTTGTCTGCAACAGCCTTAAATGCAGCCCTTATGGCAATCTCTGTTTTGCCGAAACCAACATCTCCGCAAATAAGCATATCCATGGGCATTGGAGACTCCATCTGCTCTTTGATCATGTTTGTAGCTTTTACCTGATCAGGTGTATCTTCATAAATAAAGGAGGCTTCCAGTTCCTTTTGAAGGTAGGAGTCAGCCGAAAACCGGAATCCGCGTTCCTGCCTCCTCCTTGCATAAAGTGTTATCAGTTCTCTTGCAATATCTTTTACCTTGTTTTTTGTTCTCTGTTTAAGATTTTGCCAGGTCCCGGATCCCAGCTTGTATATTTTTGGTGGCAGTCCATCTTTCCCTTTATATTTTGAAATTCTATGAAGTGAATGGATGCTGACAAAGAGTGTGTCATTGTCTTTATATACAAGTTTAAGTGCCTCCTGGGTTTTACCCCTGACATCAATCTTCTCCAATCCGCCAAACCTGCCGATTCCATGGTCAATATGTACAACATAGTCACCGGGTTGCAGATCATTCAATGTTTTAAGGGTAACAGATTCCTTTCTCTTAAACGATTCTCTTATCCTGAACTTTTGATAACGGTCAAATATCTGATGGTCAGTAAAGCAACAGATATGCAGGTCATGATCGGTAAAGCCCTGATGCATGAATGCCTTAACAGGAGTAAAATTAACTGAACCAGGTATTTCATAAAAGATTTCCTTTAATCTTTCAAATTGTCTCTCATTCTCTGATAATATGTAGTTCAAATATCCATTTTCTGAATTACCGGCAAGGTTTTCTGTAAGACGCTCAAAGTTTTTATGAAAAAGTGGCTGCGGAGACGTATTGAATTTAATTGTATCAATTTTATTAAAAAAGGAGGATTGTCCAAATTCCAAAACATGATATCTTTCCGCTTCTGCAGCGAACTCATACCCCCTGTACAGAAATTCTTTATTAATGCCACTTTTCTCTTTGCTTTCGGGCAATTCAGCAGATTCATATAGTTTATTGATCCTGTCAACTGCGAATCCAAAATCTTTTGTCCACAGAATGGTACTGTTGCTCAAAAGTGAGACTATGGAGCACCTTTCTTCATTTTTATCAGATTCTACCCTTTGCAGGCCAATATCCTGTATATTCGGGATAATTGAAATTGAATCCTCCCGTTTATCTGACAGTTGAGTATCAATGTCAAAGAACCTGATTGATTCGACCTCATCCCCGAAAAAGTCTATACGGCAGGGCTGATCATAAGAGAACGAGAATAGATCTACAATACCTCCACGTATGGCAAATTCACCCGGTTCATAAACAAAGTCAGTTTCTGTGAAACCATACGAGTTAAGAACCTCCACAATAAAATTCCTTGATACGGATTCCCCTTTGTTGAGTTGAAGTTTCAACCGTGCCAAATCTGTTGACTGTATTACTTTCTCAAACAATGCCTCCGGGTAGGAGACAATTACCAGAGGTTTCTGATTTTTTGTCAGATGATCAAGCACCTCTGTTCGTTGAATCATCCCAGCCGGGTCAGTATGCCCTTCCTGGACTGAACGTCTGTATGAGGACGGGAAAAAAAACAGTTTAATGTCAGTACAGAAACTTTCCAGGTCATTAAAAAAATAGGCTGCTTCATCCTTTTCATTAAGTACAAACAGATGGTTTAAATCTGTATCCCGGATTATAGCAGATGCCAACAATGATGATGACGAACCGGATAATCCTTTCAGGTGACATTGTATGGGAATGTCACTTTTCAACAGGTTAGACAGTTGATTATAATTGGGATGCTTCCTGTAGCGGTTTAAAAGAGGATTTGTCACTTACTGAAAAGATAATAGCTGTTACCGTTTAACCGGGTTTGGTTTGTAAACTGTTCATGTTATTTTATCTGTCGAAGGCTGATGCTGATTTCAGGTGCAAAATTAAATATTTTATAATAAACAAGCTTGCTGACATAGGATGAGAAAAAGGAATATTTAAAATAGGTCCGGTAAAAACCACCAGGATATGCAATTTGTTAATTAATTTTACATGTTTAATGAGTTGATCAAAAATAAACTGATGATAGTCTGTAAGTTTGGAGGAGCTTCAGTCAGCTCTGCCTCATCCATAAAGAATCTGGCAAAGATTGTTTCCGGATATCAGGAAAAAATGATTGTGGTTGTTTCTGCATTCGGCAAGATGACCAATGCCTTTGAGGACTTATTTGATGCATGGTATGAAGGCAGCCCGAACAGGTTTAAATTGCTGGGATTGATAAAGGATTACCATCAGGGAATATTAAATGAACTGTTTCCGTTGGAGAACCATCCCGTTTATGGTCATTTCCAATTTCTTACCGACCTTATTAAAGAAAAGCTTAATAAAGCTCCTTCGGGTGATTATGATTTCGAGTATGATCAGCTTGTGAGTTTTGGTGAGGTGATTTCAACAAAGATTATAAGTTCTTTTCTTGAAACTGTCAATATTTCAAATCTTTGGGCAGATGCAAGAGATTGGCTGGTCACAGACGATACTTTTCGCGAGGCAAATGTTGATTTCAATCAATCAGGGCCAAGGCTTAATGAACTTATATCATCTGATTGTGCCAGGTTGCTCGTTACTCAGGGATTTATTGGTGGGACCATTGACGGATACACTACTACCCTTGGCAGGGAAGGGTCTGACTATACCGCTGCGATAGCTGCCAATTTAACTAATGCGCGGTTACTCGTAGTATGGAAGGATGTTCCCGGGATACTAACTGCAGATCCTCTGTATTTTCCAGATGCTGAAAAGGTGGATGAATTATCCTATCAGGAGGCAATTGAGCTGTCGTTTTATGGTGCTAAAGTTATACATCCTAAGACAATTAAGCCAATACAGAATAAAAATATACCACTGTATGTCAAATCATTTATCGACCCTCAGGGCTCCGGAAGCGTTATCCGCAATATTGACAGGCCCTGTGTTCTCAAGCCGATTTTGATAATTAAGAAGGATCAGGTTCTGTTGTCGCTTATTCCAAGGGATTTTTCCTTTGTTGTTGAGGAGTGTTTGAGCAGGATTTTTGCTATTTTTTTTAAATACAGGATGAAGGTGAATCTGATACAGCATTCCGCCATTAGCTTTACCCTGTGCCTGGACAATCGTGGTCCATTTATTCAGGATATAATTGATGAGATGAAATCTGATTTCAGGGTGCTGTACAATGAAGGGCTTGAGCTTATTACAATCAGGCACTATAATTCAGGGGTTATCGAAAAACACACTGCCGGAAGGCAGGTGTTGGTTGAACAGCGAAGCCGAAATACAGTCATGTACGTGGTCAGATAAATTTCCCGAAACTTCGTATGATTTTTTCTGCTATAACCTCTGCAAGCCTTTTGTTGGATTCATGGGTCCATCCTGCTATATGGGGTGTCAGGAGCACTTTTGGGTGTTCAAGAAGGTAAAGGTAATCATCGGGCAGGTTGTTACGGTGAAGCTCTTCAAAACTCGATTTTTCATATTCAAGCACATCCAGGGCTGCTCCTTTCACTTTTCCTGTTTTCAGGTTAGATACCAAATCAGATGTGTGTATTATCTTTCCTCTTGAAACATTGACAATATAGATGCTTTTCTTGAAACGGCCCAAAAACTCCTTATTTACAAGGTGATGGGTCTCTTCGGTGAGAGGAATATTAAGGCTGAGAATGTCGCAGTCTTCAAAAAGATCTTCCATAACAGATTCGGTCACGTACTGGTCTGAGTAATTAAATTTATATTTATCATATGCCAGTATCCTGGCATTGAATCCTGAAAGGCACCTGGCAAAGCATCTGCCGGTATTTCCGTATCCGATTATTCCTATTGTCTTTCCCATTATTTCCACACCCCGGTTCACTTCCCGGAACCATTGACCCTTTCTGATCTCATCATTGGCCTTGCATATATTGTTCATAAGGGCAAGGAGCATTCCTGCAGCATGTTCTCCTGTAGCATCCCGATGTCCTTCGGGTGAATTATAACAAACAACATTTCTGGACCTGGCGTATTCAACATCAATATTTTCCAGTCCTGAGCCTACTCTTCCAATAAACTTCAGACGGGATGCTTTCGAAAGCATTTCGCGATCAAGGCGGAACTTGCTCCTGATGATTATGCCATCATAGTGGTGTATGGTTTTTTCAACAAGACTTAACGTTATCTCTGGTCTGTAGTCGCAGTCCAGTCCGGCTGCAGTCAGTTTTTCTGCCAGCAGCGGATGCACTGAATCGATAAAGAGTACTTTTAATTTTTCAGGGTTATTATCCATGATAATCAGAATAGTCGGTCCGATGTTCCTGGTACATTTTATTTTCGGTCAAAGAACTGGTTTTTTGAAGTAGCAGAGAGAGGTATCCCATATGCAATACAGACATCTGTTTCAAAAAACCCAAGTTCCATGGCAGCCTGTCCTATAGTATACATTATCCTGTTATCGGTTCTGTCATCCATGCATACAGATACTGCCGATCCAACAGCTATGCCAAGGTCTCCGGTGTTAAAAACGCATGGGACCAAGGGATTTTTGTTTTTTTCTTCACAACTGTTAAAACCACACATACCACATTTTTTCAGTCCGATGGACCTGATGGTTGTTCCTATGAGAAATACCACAGGACAGTCCAGAATATTACCGGCATCTCTCTTAAAAAAGGGGATGTCTTCTTCGCCTGCTATCCGGCTCATTTTATCAGCCAGTGTTTTTATTGAGTCGCCTTCAACAATCTTTATCTCAAAAGTATCTGCACCTCTGGCCTTGGGTGCTGTTCTTGCTGCAACTGCCATTCTGGAGGCCGTTTCTCTGAGTGAGTTTTCTGTCAAAGTTTTTTCTTTTATTATGCTCATGGCCTTTTAGTTTAGTTTTACAAGAAATGCAGGTTTATAGCCCCTCAGATTGCCCTGCGGGTCAAAAACTTCATATCCGAGGGTTAGCGAATTTACGCGTTTTTCCATTCGAAGATTATCCTCATCAAAATACCATTCTTCAGAGAACTGGATCCTGCCGACTTTTTCCCTGCTGAATTCAGGAGAATTCTCAAGCTCTATTACATCTGCAATCGACATAACCTCCCTGGAAAAATATTCATATGGTATCAGCTCCTTCCGGTATATTGCATTAAAAATAATATCCATCAGAGCTTCCCTGTTTAGCCTTCGCAGACTTTCCTCTATCCACAGGTCATCCGGTTCAGGATTTTTTACTACCACATCATATATTACCGTATCGGCTATGACAGGAATATTCAAGGGTGTACGCTGAACAATCGGTGCCTTCTGCTCAGGGATCCTCTCGCCGCAACTTATAAGCAGAGCGGCAGAAATAATGCAAAAAAATTTAAGGTGCTGCATAATAAGCTTATCTTTTAAAGGTTAACTGGTTTCCTGCGGGTTGTTCATTAAAAATACCCTCCTCATATGCAATCAGCCCATTAACGATTGTGTGTGTGACCCTGGAAGTAAAGGTCCGGCCCTCCATTGGCGACCATCCGCATTTGTAGAGAATATTATCCCTGCTTACGGTCCATGATGAATCCATATCCAGCAACACCAGATCTGCAAAATAGCCTTCCCTTATATATCCACGGTCATTTATTCCAAATACTGTTGCAGGGGAATGGCACATTTTTTCCACTATCTTTTCAAGGGTTATCCGGCCATTTTTTACTAATTCGATCATGGCAACAAGAGAGTGCTGCACCATAGGACCTCCCGATGGTGCATTGAAATATGAATTTGATTTTTCCTCCAGGGTGTGGGGGGCATGATCGGTGGCAATAACATCTATGGTATTTTCATTTACTGCCCTGATAAGAGCTTCCTTATCCCTGTGAGTTTTAATGGCAGGGTTCCATTTGATCTTTGTCCCCAGTTTTGCGTAATCGGACTGGTCAAACCATAGATGATGAATACATACTTCAGCAGTAATATTCTTTTTTTCAACTGGTGTAATTG
>SLKJ01000061.1 GCA_007134675.1 Bacteroidales bacterium | reverse complement strand
GTTTTCCAGCAGAGCACCGTGTCCTCCCGGCCGGAAAACCAGCCTGCCCTTCATATCGCGGAAAGGATTATTATCCGGGTCTACTGATATGGTGTCTGTAGATGGTTTCTGGCAGGAAAAACTTACCTTAAACTTCAGTTCAAATTTTTTTTCATATTCTTTTTTAACCTTTTGGAATAATTTCTCAAATTTTTCCTGGTGCTCAGGCGACACCGTCAGGTGAATCCTGACAGTATCCCCGCCGCCCCGGCAGTATAAAGCACCTTCAGTAAGATGCTCCTCGAAGGCTGTCCTCGATTTTTCACCATACCTGTGAAAAAGAAGCAAGCCCTTTGGCAGGTTTGAATAACCAAGACCCTCATTATCCAGAACCATCCCTATTATTTTTTTATATTCTCCTGAAGCAATCAAAGATTCGATATCCAGTCCTTTTTTTACAAGTGAACTTTTCAGATCAATATAAAAAGCAAATTCCTTCAGTCTGTTTATAAAAATTCCCGCACTATCTTCGGGTTTGATCTCATTTTCGTCTTTTTCCGCGAAAGCGTAAAGATCTTTGAACATTCGTGTAGCAGCACCTGATGCAGGAACAAATTTCAGAACTTTTTCATTGACTGATTTTGAATCATACAGCTGAATGAAATCATTCAGGGTCTCTTCACGGGGTTTCAGAATACCGTCTCCCGGTACAGCCGGTCTTGCTATTGGCAGGAAAGGGAATCCTTCTTTGAAGCACTTGATCTGCTCTTCAATATTTTCAACTGAAATTCCTCTTTTTTCAAGATCCCTGTAATCATTTCTGGTAAGCATAAGAGATAATTTTATGATTTATAAACGGCTGGAAGACGAGCTCCTGCCTGACCTGAGAGCTTTCAGGTTAAGATCGGCAATATTATCACCTTTCTTTGAAAAAAGGCGTTTTACAGCCTTCTCAATTTCGTCATACCCGATGTTTATGAATGGTGTGGCAGCTCCCAGCATAACCATGTTGGAAGAACGGGGTGAGCCAATTTCCCGTGCAAGTTTATCTGCATCAACAATGATATGATTTTTCAACGACCTGATCTCTGTAATGATCTCTTCCGTATCCGGATAATTGGTGATATTTTTAACCGGAGTGGTATTAGTAACCAGCCATCCGTTTTCCGACAGCCAGGGAAGATATCTCAGTGACTCCATCGGTTCGACCGACAAAACCAGTTTTGCCTTTCCGAGCGGAATCAGGTCTGATGCAATCTCCCTGTCCGAGATCCGTAGATTTGACTGCACTGCCCCTCCCCTCTGGCTCATGCCATGCACCTCGGACTGCTTCATGTGAAGTCCGCTTTCTATGGCTGCCATACCAATGCATGCCGCAATTGATAATATGCCCTGGCCGCCTACTCCTGCTATTACAATATCTGTCTTCATATCTTCCTGGATGGTTGATTCCGGTTATTACCGTAGGTTTTTTCCTGCTTTTTTCGCCGCATTGTAACCTGGATACATTCCCTTCTTGCAATTATTACAGATACTCCTTTATATTCCAGCTCTTTTATTATGGTATCAACATTTTCGCCATGATGTTTTTTCAAAGGGTTTATCAGCTTTATATGGTCCGGAACCACCCCCAGACCAATGCAAATGTCTTCTAACCTTCCGGTCGCTGAGGATTCCTGACCACCTGTCATTCCGGTGGTGCAATTATCTCCTATCAGGACAGTAATTGGAGAAATGTCATTTACGGCATCGAGCAGACCGGTCATACCCGAGTGGGTAAAGGTAGAATCTCCGATAACGCAGACCGAGGGATGCAAACCTGCATCTGCTGCACCTTTGGCCATAGTTACGGATGCTCCCATATCTACGCACGAATTTATTGCATCGTAAGGGGGAAGTGCTCCCAGAGTGTAACAACCGATATCTGAAAATACCCGTCCCGGACCGTACCTCTCCATTGCCTGGATCAGGGCATTGAACATATCTATATGACCGCAGCCTGCACAAAATGAAGGAGGTCTGTTTTTAACCACCGGAGGAACAGGCGGTCCCTCATTTACAGCTATACCAAGTGCTTTCGCTACATGATCGGGATTGAGCTCTCCATCGCGCGGGAGTGTTCCGTCAAGGCGTCCTTCAATTTTTTCATTGACAACGGGAAATCCCCTCAGCATCTCCTCCACCAGTGGGTAACCCTCTTCAATGACGACGACTTTATTACAATTTGCGGTAATTATTTCTATTTTTTCTGATGGTAAAGGATACTGGCTTATTTTCAGAACCGGATTATCCATTTCATGATCATTCATTATTTCCATCAGATAGTTGTAAGCCAGTCCGCAAGCTATAAACCCAACCGATTTATCTTTGCCATCCAATAGTTTATTGAAGGATGATGATATCTCTGACTCTCTTTCCAGATCAGTCTGGACAGACAACAGATATTTATATCTGTTCCTTGCTATGGCAGGCAAAAGCACAAACTGCCTCGGATCAGAAGGCAGCAGTATTTTTTTTTGTTCACGGGATGCTTCAGGCTTAACGGAGGATCTCGAGTGGGACAACCTTGTTGTTAATCTCACCATAACAGGGATCCGGTATTTTTCCGACAATTCAAACCCATAAAAAACCATGTCATATGACTCCTGCTGGTTTGAGGGTTCTAGGACCGGCACCATGGCAAATTTCCCGTAATACCTGGAATCCTGTTCATTCTGTGAAGAGTGCATTGATGGGTCATCTGCCACAATTACAAGGAAACCCCCGTTAACACCTGTTATAGCAGAATTCATAAAGGGATCTGCAGCGACATTAAGACCTACATGCTTCATACAGACCATAGCCCTCTTGCCGGTATATGACATTCCAAGGGCAGCTTCCATTGCTGTTTTTTCGTTGGCAGACCATTGACAGAATATCCCTTCAGCAGAAGCCCTCTCAGAGTTTTGCACGTATTCCATTATTTCGGTGGACGGAGTTCCGGGATAAGCGTAAATACCGGACATTCCGGCGTCCATTCCGGCTTTGGCAACCGCTTCGTCACCAAGCAGCATAAGCTTCTCCATAAAAACTATTCTTTGATTGTAACCCAAAAATAGAAATAATCAGAATCAAAAAACATGTTTTACATCACATAAGGCGGCTTCAGGAGTAGATAGTTGCAGTCAGTTTCCTGCTGCCTCCATGGTTTCTGAATTCACAGAGATAAACTCCCTGCCACGTACCCAGATTCATCCTGCCGTTGGTAATTGGTATATTTAGAGACACTGACAGAAGACTCGATTTCATATGGGCAGGCATGTCATCGGGACCCTCTATCGTATGAATATATCCCGGATCATTTTCCGGAACAAGTTTATCAATGGCATACTGCATGTCGCGAGGCACGTCAGGGTCTGCATTTTCATTTATTGTCAGTGCTGCTGAAGTATGCCTGAGAAAGAGATGGACTATACCCTGTTCCGGCAGGTCAGCCAGAGTTTTCTCAATTATTCCGGTGATAAGGTGAAATCCGCGTCCGAACCTCGGCAGTTTTATTTCGTATTGCTTTATCATGATCTGGTTTTTTAATATTGTTTGAGTTTTGCAATCGGTCAGGTAAAACATTTATTGGTTATGAATGTTATTCATTATGATGTGGCCTGATTGCCGGTAAATTTAGAACTTAATAAACAGATAAATTTAGTTCTGCTTGTTTTTTTTATTATTTTTGAATCGGCATGAATTTTGTTAAATTTTTCTTTATAAAGTAACCTGTATTATGATGCAAAGAACTGCTTTATATTTTTTCTTATCATTAGTAATACTGGCCTTTGCTTTTGAAGCAGCAAATTCGCAACATTTGCGTAAACATAATGAACCTTTGCAGTTTAGCGGCATCATCAGAGATGAGTTCAATGAACCCCTTCCCTATTCACATATTATCATCACAAATGCAGCAAAAGGGAGTATTGCCGATAAAAGAGGAAGATTTTCGTTTATTGTTTACCCAAATGACACCCTGATATTTTCGTCCATGGGCTATAAGAGAAAAGAGCTGGTAATTCCGGATGACCTGGACAAGGTCCACTATTCAGTTGATATACGACTTGAAAGAGACACTTTTCTCATCAGGGAGGTTACCGTATTTCCATGGGCTACCTATGAGGAATTCTCTGAAGCTTTCATAGCGCTTGACCTGCCTGAAGATGACTACGACCGGGCAATTGCAAATATTGCACTCATTCAGACCTGGTTGGAACTTGAGGGTCTGCAGGCAGATCCTGCTTCAAGCTTCAGACTGGCCATGCATCAGCATCATTATCGCAATATGTATGCCGGGCAGCCTCCTAACAACCTTCTCAATCCCCTTTCCTGGGCACAGTTTATCCAGGCTATAAGGGAGGGCCGTTTTCAAAGACGCTAATGCTTTTAATTAATGGCTGCTTTTTACTTAATACAATTTTTCTATGTTTCCAAAATTCCTTTGTTTTTTGATTTATAGGGCGTTACAAACGGTATTTTTGCTGTCCTGGATTTTATAACTACCTCATTATCAACGATGCTTTTTTTCCCCAAGCTATAATTG
>SLKJ01000170.1 GCA_007134675.1 Bacteroidales bacterium | reverse complement strand
TAACACCCTTATCCGGTTGGCCAGTCCGCCTATTGGTTTTACTACAATCATAATATATGATATACCTGAAAAATTAACTTAAAAAATAGTTAATGAGACATTCAAATTCTGTACGAAATTCTAATTAAATATTAAATAAAAATTATGCATCACTATAGCATTGAAAAATACAAAGAAAATTTCTAACCTCCAATCAGCAACTGTTAAAGCTTTCATAAACATGATTTATTGAAGATTTCGAAAAAGGATATATTTTTATGCTTATAAAAGATTTGGAGTTATAATTTATTTCTCTATTTTGGCTCAACAGAATTAACCTCCATTATTTTCAATACACATGAATATTTTATCAGTTGACAAATGTCTTAGATTATGGGATAACCCTGTCTTCAGATTTTCTTTTTTTGCCCTGCTGGTATGGATTGCCTATTACTTTCATTTCCCAAAGTTTGGCCTGTATGAAGATGATTACTGGTTTATAGGAATTCCGGCCAATACCCCCTTTAAAGAGTTATGGGAAATAATGATAAATCATTTCTTTGATTTTCAGAATAATCACGGACGATACATATCCGTTTTCCTGCCCTGGTTACTTGCATTTATTAATTTAAAGATCGGTGGCCTGTGGTTTACATATTTTTTTGGGATCATTCTTGTTGCATTGAATGTTTTCTTATTCCATAAAATTATAAGGTCAAGGTTCCCGGCTGAATTGGCATTTCTTGCAGCTCTGGTATTTTTGTATTTCCCGGCAGATACTACCAAAGCTCTACTGGTGCATATTTATCAATTACAGATATCAGTATTATTTTTGATGCTGGCCGGTGTGTTCTGGATCAGATCAAAAAAATGGGTCTCTTATATTTTTGCTGCATCATGCTTGTTGATGTACGAAAGTCCTTTTTTACCTTTTATTTTATTCCCTTTGCTTGATGAAATAAGTTTTAAAAGGAGTTTTCTCATCAAATTTATTAAACATTTACTGATTGTTTCTTCCATTATTGTTATTGTTTTTGTCACCAGAAAACTATTGGGAGAGAGCAGGGTGGATAGTCTTACGTTGTTAGAAACATCCAAAAGAATCATATTGTCAGTTACAGGGGGGCCACTTGTTGCCTTGTTTTCTTTTCTTCGCTCACCATACCTTGCTCTTTCCGAAATAAAATACACATTACCTTATATCTTCGCATCATTTCTTATCCTCTTGCCATGCATATGGCTCATTACCAGTCGTTTCAAGGAAAGCAGCAGCAAGTTTATACATTTACCTCTTACGACAAAACATTTCAAGGCAGCGTTTGATATTGACCCGGTTTTATTGAATGCCTTAAAAGGTATAGGGGTAGGTATACTCATGGCTATGGTAGGATACCTTTTTTCAGTGACCCATTATCCGCCTACGACATTAAACGGACGAATGACCAGCGTACACCTTGCTGCAACATTTGGAACAGCACTATTTACAGGATCATTTTTCTATTTGATTTTATTTATTGTGAAAAAGAAATTCAGGCTTGCCTTTTCTGTTCTTTTGTCATTTTATTTTGCTGTATTATCAGGTTATGGTGCCCTTATCCAGAAAGATTTTATAAAAGGCTGGGAGTTGCAAAAGGATTTAATGAGTCAGATTGTGGAAAAATGTCCGGACGTAGATGACGGAACCATTATTTTACTCAGCCCGGAGAATCTTCAAAATCCAAAAAATGTCATATCCTACTCCTGGGCATTGCCAATAATTCTTGAAAATCTTTATTATTTTCCGGAACAATGGGAAAGGCCTCCAAAAATAACATTATATAACGAATATTATGTCAACCTTGATATCGACAGCAATTCTCAGTTTTACTTCGAGCCGAGATATAAATTTCTTTATGATAATGACACCATTGTGAATCTCCGGCAGAATAATGTAATATTCATTGAAAGTACTGATGGGAAGTATCAAAGAATTGATACCTTATTTGTTGTAAACAACGATACCCTGTTTGTTAAACCTTATAGAGGTGAAGATAATATCAGTAGACTAAATCGCAGAATAATCCATCCTCTTATGTTCCGGGGAAACTAGATTTAAAGGCTTTTTGCCATTATTTTACCATTTATAGCTCTCTTTCGACAATATATCGCGGACGGGATTTAACCTCGTTGTAAATTTTGCCAATATATTCACCTATCACGCCAATAGATAACATCTGAATCCCTCCAAAAAAAGTGCTTGGAAAGATGACTGAAAACCATCCCGGTATAACCCGTCCCATTAACAAAACCACAGTTGCCCATACCAAGATAACACATGAAATAGCAAACATGACAATTCCAATATATAGAATCAGATGTAATGGCTTGAATGACAGTGACGTAATCCCTTCCCATGCAAAAGCCAGCATCTTCTTTAATGGATACTTGGTAGTGCCATATTCCCGTTTTGTCCTGTTATAGCTAACCACAGAATTGTTAAATCCCACCATAGGAACAATGCCTCGTAAAAACAGGTTTCGCTCCTGAAAACGCAGTAGCTCTCTCAATGCATTATTATCTATTAATCTGAAATCGGCGTGGTTATAGACGGTATCTGCCCCCAAAAAGCCCATGAGATTATAAAAAGATTTGGCCGTAGATCTTTTAAAAAATGAGTCCGATTTACGTTCATCGCGAACACCGTAAACAATCGACATACCATTCTCTGCCTCAGATATCATTTTCCCTATTACGGTAATATCATCCTGCAAGTCCGCGTCTATAGAGATATAAGTATCAAATTTCCCGAATTTTGTCTCCAGACCGGCAATCAATGCAGCCTGATGACCAAAATTCCTGGATAATTTTATCCCCTGTACCATTGGTTCCTGATCACTTAGATTCATTATGATTTCCCAGGTTTTATCCTTACTGCCATCATCAACAAAGCAAATTTTGCTTTTGGGATCCAACACTTTTTTGGCTATTAATTCATTATAGAGGTCCTTGATTTTTTCATAAGTATGGAGCAATACCTCTTCTTCATTATAGCAGGGAATTATAAGAAGATTGTTTTTCATGATATTTTAATTTATTTAATGACCAAATTAACTTGTTTTATCTTATTGATATCCTCTAATAGATTATGTACTCAGATCACTATGGTGGATTTTTAATTTTAATTTTTATATTTGATATGTAATCGTTCATACGGCATATCTATACATTATGTTATAATGAGCGAATGATTTCTATTAAAATAAAATTCTCCAACCTCTTAACTTATTGATTCAACCAGAGAAACGGTCTTTATATAAGGAAAGATTGATAATTATAAAATTAAAATATGCTGTCTTATTGGCTTATGAAACTTAAAGGATTTGAAGTATTTATCAAAAATGAATATACTAAAAATATCAATCTCATTAAATATGGCATCATAGGAATAATCGGGCTGGGAGTAGAGTTTTTTGTTTTTTATGTAATGTTAAGAATCGTCGGATTTCATTATCTTATTGCGAACATATTTTCTGTTGTAATAGCTATTACTCATAATTTTTTACTCAATGCTTTTTTTAATTTCAAAGTTGTCAATAACCTTTTTATAAGATTCCTGAAATATTTTTCATTTGGCATTACCGGTTTATTAATCAGCAGCGGGATTCTGTACATTCTAGTTGATCTTCTTTTACTAAATGAGTTAATCTCTAAAGCAATTGTGCTATCCTTTATAGTTCTTGTTCAGTATATACTGAATAAAAAATTTACATTCAAAATATAAAAGAATGAGGATTTCAAAATCCGGTATTTTCTGTAACTTTTAAATGGGATTTTCGTAATATAATTAATTCTTAAAAATATTAAGTTTACCTATGTATTAAAGGATAAATAAAGTTATCAGCAATAAATTGTAAATTTTCCATAATAAAGTAAACATTAATTATTAACCATTAAAAAGGAGGTCAAATGAATTACAGAAAACTAAAAGTAAGTATACTGTTGATATTTCTCGGGCTGGTGGGACTAAGTGCTCAGGAAGTAATTCCTGCATCAGGCGGAAATGCATCCGGCAGCGGAGGTTCTGCAAGCTTCTCTGTTGGCCAGCTGATGTTTAACACTCACCCCGGTACAAATGGGTCCGTTGCAGAGGGTGTTCAACAGCCCTATGAAATTTCAGTTGTAACCGGAATTGAAGAAGTTTTGGGAATAGACCTTGTAAGTTCAGTTTTTCCGAACCCTACAGCCGGTTTTCTTACCCTGAGAGTTGATGACTACGTCAATATGGACCTGTCCTATCAGCTTTTTGACATAGGCGGCAGACTTCTTAAAAACAACAAAGTAACAGAGAGCGAAACCACAATTGATATGGTTCGTTTCTCAGCAGGAACTTATTTTTTGAAAATTATTGATAATAACCGAGATGTAAAAACCTTTAAAATAATTAAATACTAATTAGATATGAAAAGAATCCTTACAATTTTAGCAGCGGTGATAATAACTGCAGGTCTGCTGGCCCAGGTGCCTCAAAAAATGAGTTACCAGGCAGTAATCCGGGATGCAGATAAAAACCTTATTATGAATCAGACAATAGGTATGCAGATAAGCATCCTTCAAGGCTCTGAAACAGGTACCGTAGTTTACAGCAAAACTCTTTCCCCGGCAACAAACGACAATGGTTTGATAACAATTGAGATTGGCGGCGATGCAGGTTTCGCAGAAATTGACTGGGCAGATGGCCCGTATTTTATCAAAACAGAGACAGATCCTGAAGGCGGATCAAACTATACCATTGAAGGTACGAGTCAGTTGCTGACCGTTCCCTTTGCCCTGCATGCGAAGTCGGCGGAGACAGTCCTCGAAGCCGTTGTTATTGAACCGGGGACTGATATAGTTATTACCGGAGAAGGAACATCGGAAAATCCATATGTGGTTGGTACTACAGAGGGAACTGAACTTGGTGAAATGCGCTATTGGGACGGTGAAAAATGGGCTGTCCTTCCCCCGGGAGAGAATGGTATGCCGCTTACCCTTTGCGATGGTGTTCCTGTCTGGGGGCCCTGCCCCGGTATGGCAGTAGTCAATCTTACCGCAGTATCTAATATTACCAAAACCAGCGCTGTTGTGGGAGTTCATGTAGTCTCTGACGGTGGTTTTAACATTACGGAAAGGGGCATCGTTTATCACAGAAATCCTGAACCGACAATTGATAACAATAAAATTGCCAAGGGTGATGGAATTGGTTCTTTTACGGTTGATATTACTGGACTGATGCCCCGGCAACAATACTATGTCCGTGGCTATGCAATTAACAGCGAAGGGATAGCATACAGCGGCCAGATGGCTTTCACAACCATGGGGACTGAATTTGAGGGAAGTGTTACAGACGTAGAAGGCAACACATATCAGACGGTTCTCATAGGAGAACAGGAATGGATGGCAGAAAACCTGAAAACCACCAAGTATCGTGACGGTGATGATATACCTTATGTTACGGAAGCTGAGGACTGGAATGAATTAAATTCCGGAGCTCATGTTAATTATAATCATAATGCAGATCTTGCCGGTGCATATGGAGTAATCTATAACTGGCATGCTGTTGCTGATCCCAGGGGCTTGTGTCCTGTTGGCTACAGGGTACCTACAAATGATGACTGGACAAAACTGATCAATTATCTCGGCACAACAGGCGGTGGACCTGCAGGACAGGTTCTTAAATCATGCCGGCAGATTAATTCACCATTGGGTGGAGAATGCGCGACAAACGTCCATCCAAGATGGGAATCACATGAGACAGTCTACGGAACTGACAATTACAACTGGGGTGGCCTGCCCGGCGGCAACCGTTCAGGTGATGGAATCCATTTTGCAGGTTTGGGATTCAATACTCACTGGTGGAGTGCAACTGAAGTCAGTGCAGGTTATGCTTACGCACGGGCCATGTACAGGGAGAACAACGCTTTTTCAAGGGTAGAAAGTCATAAAAGGCATGGTTACTATGTCCGCTGCGTCAGGATCGATGATTAAGCAATGACAAATGGCACAGCCATAAACGAACAATTATTAAGACTCATAAAAGCACGACATGAACATGGTTGTTCAACCTGATTTTTGAAAAAAGATTTATCATAAAATTCCCGGATTCCTGAATGAGAGTCCGGGAATTTTTATTTTACTGCTTTTTACTGGCCCGGAGAAATAACCGGTGGACTTATTTCCGGATCCGTGCTTTCTTCAGTTAAGTCGTAATTGTTTTTATCAATAATATAAATCAGGGTACATAAAACAGCAATTGAAGAAGGTTCTGTAAAATTGCTCCCGAATGGTAAAACCAAAGCCACACGCAGAAAATGGTATTTAATATAGGTCTGTTCCGGTTTAAGCCGGGATGTAAAGCCCCTGAACAACAGCCATAAGGCCCCGATCACGAAGAAAAGCCCGTACTTCGAAAACTCCCCTATTAATCCTACATCGGACTGGTAAAAACTCCGGTATTTCATATAAGTGGCAACGCGAACACCATACATTGATTGCCCGTGCTCATGGCCGTTACCAAAAAAATAAGCCAGTTTGTTCGGGAAGAAATCGGTAAGAAAAAATTTTGCCGCTCTCACCCTTATATCGCTGTGAATATTGGCAGTTTCTTTTGTGGATAAATCTATCAGTCCGGCAAATATCTCCTGGAACAAAATAAAAACAGGAATAAATGATATCAAAATAATGAAATATATTACATACCTTGACTTAATGGTTTTACTGAACAGCAGGCTGAAAATAATGGTCACGGCTATTGCCGCCATAAAATTCCTGGTACCCATAAGTATCACAATGGTAACAAAAAGAAGTGCCAGAAAGATATAACGGAGCTTATTTTCGAGATAAAATCTCTGAAGGCATATAAATAGAGAAAGTGCAAAAAATGCTGCGCCGGGCATGAATATTCTTATTGTCCCACGGTCGGCATCCAGCCTTACATCAAAAATCGCTAAAGGATATATTGCATATTGCAGAAGATATGACACTGCATAAAGGATACCCAATGTGAGTAAAATTTTTTCAAGGTCTTTGATCTCAGGTTTGAGAACATGCAGAAAAAAATATAAAATATAGAAGTACATAAAACGCTGGGCCCAGAATGTCAACCCATAGTTTTGATTATGGTACGCCTGGGCAATTATCATGCTCAGGAATACCCCTGTAAAGATCAAAAAGACAGGATATTTAAAATTATGTTTTATTGTCTCACTCCTGCCATAAATATTATGAGCAATTATAATGACAACCATTATACCGATAGCCGCAACCTGAATGAGATGTATGACCCTGATTGGCAATAATTTGGTATTGAAAAAAAAAGCCGAACTAATTAGTATCAGAAAGATTAAAATATTTTTAACCATCTCCTGAGAAATTAAAATTTACTTGTGAGCGATTAATTATAAATAAATTGCCATGACTTAACCAAATAATAAAGTTTTTGCATGCCCGGATTCCTCCTGCAATACCTTAGCAATCACTTCTTTAATCTATGTTTAATTGAAAAGAGACATAACCCGGAAGGTTAACCCGTTTTTTAATATTGCAGCCCTTAAATAGTCAGAGAAAGAAAATTTACGTTTTAAATAATTATCGTGCCATTCAAGTGCTTCCCTGTTTCCTTTGATTTTCTGCTTCAATAAATAATAGGCATATCTGTCACGGTGATCCCTGTATTTTTTTTCAAATTCAGGATAAAACTGCTTAAACCGGTAGAGACGTTGCTCTTCCCCATTTAAAAAAGTATTGTGCTTAATACACAATCTGAGTGTTTCTGCATCATCGTGCCATCGGGTATAACTCAGCACTTTGAAAACAAATACCACATCTGCCAGGTGCATCATCTCAAAAACTATCCGTGTATCAATATGATACTCCTCATCATCAAAAAGATTTGGGAAAGTTGGCAGCTTCTCCAGTACGGCTTTCCTGAACAGCGGTGTGGTAACCGATCCCGATATATCTATCTCCTGCCGCAAATGACTCTTCAGTAATTCAGTGCCGTTGAAAATTGGCCCATCGTAAAAATTTAATCCGTCACAATTAACCTCCTTCCCATCTATACGGTATGAGGAGCATAAGCCTGCAGAGGGATTCCTTTCCATCAGATCAACCATTAATTCAATGGCCTCAGGGTATATCCAGTCATCAGCCTGCACAACCTTTAAATAAAGCGACTGATCTGAAATGTTCGGATAAATTCTGTTCCAGTTTGGGACCAAACCCACAAAATCGGTGTAATCCACAAGTTTGAAACGGGAATCCATGGCTGAAAACTTGCGAACAATTTCAGCAGTACCATCTGTGGAACAATTGTTAACCACTACGCATTCCCATTCAGAATATGTCTGAGAAAGAATGCTGTTTAAACATTCATCCAGGAACCTTTCACCGTTATAAACAGGTACACCAATGGAAACCAATGGCTTATGAATTGACTGTTGGTTATTTTTTTCGGGTACCATAATACTCAACTGATATTTAAACTGACCTTATTTGTAATTATCAAAATAATAATATCCTGAATTATGAAATGAGAAAATTGTTGTTCTTTAAGGAAACATCTCATTCTGCATCTTCAAATTCCTGCTTAGAAAACTGTTTTCGTCAATTTCTACATCCTCGTATCTCAACACTTCGTCGCGGGGCACCTTTCTCTTCAAAATACAACCCATGGCAAGAGCCATCGGTAGCAGTCCCCCGCCAGTTACAACATCATGGTTTTCGCATACACCATAGGTTTTGAATCCACCAATGCCATCAATGATATCGCCCTTATTAAGCTCAACCTTTGCAGTTGCAACCACATCAACTACCGGTCCATCTTTAGCGATGATCACCGGGTCATTAAAATCAACAAGCCTGCATATTGAGCTCGCAATATCAAAAAATAACAGATGGTACGGCACATAAAAACTATATAAAGGGCCATCCCCCAATTTACCATACTTAAGAAATTTAACGGAATTGGGATCTTTGGTGGTCGCATAAATAAAAACCCCGGGTGAGGGCCTGGCTCCGACAACGTAATCGACTATTCCACCCAGCTCCTTTAGTTGTTCAATATCATACATATGCTTCATGTCATCTACATGGCCGTCAAAGTTATATCCGAGCATGCCTCTTCTGGCTACTTTCATACCTGTTGCATTGGCAATGCACGATTGTTCAAAAGAAATCTTTGTTCCATCAGCAAAGCTTGTTACCATTTCCGGGGACATGTCCCATTGCGCCGCAAATCCTTTTTGAGTGTCCGGATTTCTGTAATGATCCTGCAATCCTTTAATATTGCCACAGAGTAAGGGTTCAAAGCCCATTCCCCTGACATACCGGTACAGATTCATGGTAACACCGGGCTGGTCACCATCACCCAGGCTGTATCTTACTCCCTTTTCCCCGGCTATCTTTTTTAAAAGCGGCCCGAAGGCGGAATCAAGTTCGGCATTGAATGACAACACATTTATTTTCTTCTCAAATGCCTTCAGGATCGTACTCAGTGCAAATTCAATTGCCCCGGTCGCTTCAACCAAAACATCAATGCCTTTAAGTTCAAGCAAAAGATCAATATCGGTTGTAATTACCGGTTTCCCGGAATTAACAGCATCCTGGGCAACATTGATATTTTCCCCGGATAAGGTATATTCATGTATTCCTGAAGCTGTATAGGCAGCTACTACCTTTTCAGTTGTGCGATCACAAGTAGCAATAACCTTCATGCCAGGTGTATAACGGGTGATCTGGTTAATCATTCCCAATCCCATGGCACCGGCCCCAATAATGGCTACCCTGATGGGATCAGCTGTTTCCACCCTTTTCTGTAACTTACTATCAACTATTATCATAATTATTTTATCAGGAATCTACAAAGCATATCTGAAATCCAAAAGATTTTTTGATTTTATTAACTCCTTATTCTTGTTAAATTCTTCCCACGCGGTCAATAAAACAAGTGTGTCGCATTTTTGGACAATCTCATGAAGTGATTCAATATAATTGATTCGGAGTTCCGGGTAATGTTTTTTAAACTCTGTGCCGGCTATAGGGTCATATGCATAAATATTCCTGAACCCTTTTTTAAATAATAGTTCTATAATATCCTTTACAGGCGTGAGCCGGACATCATCAGAGGCGGGTTTAAAAGACAGGCCAAGTATTCCCAGTGGCTCATCATATCCAATTGTGCCATCAATTTTATCTACCAGATGTGATTTTATGCTGCTGTTGATATTGATATTGGCAGAAAGCATGGGGGGTCTGAACCCGTTTTTCTCCGATATGCTCACAAGCGCAGCTGTATCTTTGGGAAGGCAATAACCTCCGTACCCGCAACCCGGATATACATAACTCTTCATGGGAGCCGGGGACCCGTACCAGCGTTTGTCTTCATGCAGGATCCTGAAAGCTTTTTGTGTATCAATATTTCCAATTGCATCTGCAACCATCGACATTTCATTTGAATAACTTATCATGGTTGAGAGCAGTGTATTTGACAGGTATTTTATAAACTCGGAAGTACTGTAATTAACATAGTGTACAGGTGCATTAAAAGGCTTATAAATCTTATCGAGTATTTCTTTGGATCGTTCATCCTCAACACCTATAACAACCCTGTCAGGTTCAATAAAATCTTCCCAGCAGTATCCTTCACGCAGAAATTCGGGATTGGAGGCAAAGCCCACGTTCCTGTTCTCATTTGATTTCAGTTTCTTCAGAACGAAAGGAATTACTTCATTGGAGACAGTGGATGGTGGTACAGTCGATTTTGTAACAATGACCTGAAAACGGTCAGTTTCCACCTCAATTATCTGCTCAATGGCGGCCAGAAGATATGTCAGATCAGCACTTCCATCTTCCTTCTCTGGTGTTCCGACACAGATAAATACTGCATCACTGCTCCGGATAGCTTCTTCAAAAGGTGTGTCAAGAAAAAATGTCTCATTCATGGTCTCCCTGAGAACTTCATCTAAATGAGGCTCATAAAACGGGACAATTAAGTTCTTCAGACTGTTGAGCCTTTCCCCGGAAATATCGAAACCGTATGTTTTGAATCCCTTTTTGGCAAAACCAAGGCCGGTAGTAAGACCTACAAAACCTAATCCTAATATTGAAATCATAATAAACCTCCCTTATTTATTTTTAAAAACTCAAGATAACGGCCAATGCCTTCATCAACATAAATGCCGGGATCATACCCCAGCATACTTTTTGCTTTGGTAATATCCGGGCAACGCCTGTTGGGATTATCAGTCATATAATGTGAGTCCTCTGGCACATCGAATTCAACCCTGCCCTTATAGTCAAATAATCTTATTGCATTCTCCTTAAAAAGCCCTGCAAATTCCATTACTGATATCTCAGGTTTATCTATCCCTATATTAAAAACATCTGTTTTACCGTACAGTAATATCTTCAGGTACCCGGTAATCGCATCAGATATGTAACAGAAGGTACGGGTTGGCTTACCGTCAGAAAACATTACCAGATCGCGGCCTTCGAGCACACATTTTGCAAAATCTGCAGGCAGCCTTTTGTCATTTATATTCATGCCGGGCCCATAGTTATTGAAAGGCCTGGCTATGGAAACAGGGAAACCGTATTTTTCACCAAAAATATAACACAATGTTTCACCGAACCGTTTGGCCTCATCATAACAGGCCCTTGGCCCCATGGTTGCAACGTTACCCCGGTACTCCTCATTGGTCGGAATGAATTCCGGGAACGGGTCACCATATATCTCGCTGCTGGAAAAGAAGAGCATTCCGGTAATGTTTTTACCGGAATAATAGTCCATCAAACGCCTTAACCCGGTAACATTTGCATCAACGGTCTCAAGAGGATATATCCGGTAAAACGTAGGAGAAGCTATTGATGCACCATGTATGATAAGATTGACTTTATCAATACCCTCTATGGAGCCGGGATCATCCTTTATGATATCAAAGTGATGAAGTTTTATCAGCGGATTGTCCATAGTCATCTCATCCAGCCAGTCACGTGTACCGGTAAGAAAATTGTCCAGGGCTATAACCTCTTCAATTCCAAGCTCATCACAGTAAGTATTGAAAAAGTGCATAAAATAATAACCCAGGAATCCACCGCAGCCGGTGATCAGAATTCTTGAATTTTTAAATTTATTCTTTTCTGCATTGGACAGCTTGTCAAAAATATAAGCCATATCCTCATTAAGGACGGAGTTTTTTGAACTTTTTACCATTATTGGGAATGTTTAATAATTAATATGGATTGTATTTGCAAGATCGGATAATGATAACTTTTCACTTCCACAATTTCCAGGGGGCTTCTCCATTCTGCCAAAGGTCCTCAAGCAGGGTTTTGTCCCTCAGGGTATCCATGGGTTGCCAGAAACCATAATGCCTGTAAGCGGAAAGCTGACCGGTTTTTGCTAAAATTTCCAATGGTTCGCGCTCCCATACCGAGTGATCATCTGTTATATAGTCAAGGGCATTCGGTTCAACAACAAAAAAACCACCGTTTATCCATGCATTATCGATACCGTCCCCTTTGGGTTTTTCTCTGAAGGTGGTTACCTTACTCTCATCCTTTCCAAGTGGAAAAGCACCGAACCGGCCCGGTTGCTGAACAGCAGTGAGTGTTACAAGTGAATTCTGGTTTTTGTGGAACTCAATGGATTCTTTTACGTTAACATCACTCACTCCATCACCGTATGTCAGGCAAAAGGTCTCTTCCCTGAGATAAGAAGCAATTCTTTTTATTCTGCCGCCCGTCATGGTTTTTTCACCCGTATCAACCAGGGTAACTTTCCAGGATTCCTCAGGATTCCTGTGCACTTCCATGGAGTTGGAGACAAGATCAAAGGTTACATCGGACATGTGCAGAAAATAATTTGAAAAATATTCCTTTATCATATAGCCCTTATATCCGCAGCATATGATAAATTCATTAATCCCGTAATGTGAATATATTTTCATTATATGCCATATAATAGGCTTTTCCCCGATTTCAACCATTGGTTTGGGCCTGACGCCGCTCTCTTCACTGATGCGGGTTCCATATCCCCCTGCCAGTATCACTGCTTTCATTCGTGTAGATATTAGTTATAAGTTATTGTTATTACAGGTAAAACCCGATGTCAAACTTACGTAAATATCTGCAATATTATTTTTGCTTTTTCTTAATTTTTACCAACCTCTGAAATTTCATGATAATCCTGTATTTTACAAAGATTAAACTCGATATGAGAAAACCTCAAATTAAAAAATATCCCCTGTTAACATACCTAATTTCTGAAGACAGGGAATATTAATTGCAATTCTTATATCTTTCTCCATTTGCCGTTTCTGACGCTCAGAACCATAGCAGGGAAAACCGGAAATAACCTAACAATTTCCAGGACCCTGTATTGAGTTCGCTTGAAACCGACATGCTCTAAACGACCCTCCTTATTTGAAAAAATTATCTTAAGGTAACCTGGCCAGTTGGAAATAAACTGATAAATAGCACTTAGTAAAACCATCCACCTGTTTTCTGATATCAGACGTCTAAACCCACTGTTATTATTGACAACGGAATAGTAAATATTAAGCACGGGATCGGTTCTGCCAAATGATTGGATTAATTTGATAAGGTAGTCCCAGTTGATTCTTCCCCCGGGCATATAATGAAAGAACCTGAGTTCCGAGTCATAAAACAAATTATACCCGGCAAGCATTACTGCAAGGCAAAGTTCACTATCTTCACCAGAAGTTATGGATTTCCCTGCCCTGCCCGAAAGGATAAAACGGAATCCATTCGACTTTAAATCATCCCATGTTTTTTTCCTGATAGACAACCCTGCACCATAAAGTACCCTCGATTGTATACCAGTTTCTTTATCCTGCGGGCCAACCGCATAACACCTCTGAAGTCTGTTAAACCAGAAAGGCTTATCCCCGTCAATTACAGCTTCACCATTCGACCCCAGCAACCCGATTTTCCCGTCATTATGAAACCAGTTATAGACTTTATTTACCCACTGTTTCTCGACCCAGTTATCATCATCAATAAACGAAACAAATGCATACCTGGCCTCCTTTAAACCGGTATTGCGGGCGTTACTTAAGCCCGGCTCGGGTTCTGGTACGATCCTCATCGGTATGCTCCTGCCCGACCAGAAAGACATTGCTACTTCAGCAGTTTTATCAGTGGAAGCATTATCTACGAGCACAATTTCCCAGTTAATTGAAGAATCTGTTTCCTGCTTTGCCAGATATTCCAATACTTTTATAATCCGGGGTTCACTATTATAACAACAA
The DNA here is from genome assembly GCA_007134675.1 of Bacteroidales bacterium. Classification (GTDB taxonomy): domain Bacteria; phylum Bacteroidota; class Bacteroidia; order Bacteroidales; family PUMT01; genus PXAP01. The sequence goes on along the minus strand of SLKJ01000170.1, from coordinate 2,011 downwards.
ATTATCACGCTAACACCATCCATAGTTAATACATTAATGAACAGATCAGTAATAAAAAATATAGATTTAACCTTTTTATTTATATAAATTCCCGGGATTTTTTACTTAGCCCCAAAATTCATTTGTTTCGTTGCAGCGGGATTAATCTCCACATTAGTTTATTTCTCCAATATTCAAACCCGCTAAATAAAATATCTCCGAGATAATCAAGAAAATTCCAGTTTAACAATCTTAGACTTAAATATGTCGAGTACCAATTATTAATTCCAAGGCCAACTAATAGTTTAACTGTGACAAGACCTAATAACCCATAATAAGGTAAAACCAGAAATCCTAAAATTACCATTAATGCCCCGGAAACCAGAGAAGGGATCAAAAAAGGAACATGATTGGTTGATATATACACAGTCCCCTGCATTGTAGCATGAGAATCCAGAAAAACAGACAACATAAAAATAAAATATATAAGCCCGGAAACAAACCTGATATCAATATTTAACAAGTCTAAAATTGCATTTCCGAAAAACCAGATAAAGAGAAATCCTGACAGCATTAACAGAATGGTAAGAAAGAGCTGTTTTGAGATCTCAGACTTAGCCTCTGAGACATTTTTTCTGGCCATATATGTATAGATTATCGGGACGTTTGCAGAAAAAGGTGCTTCGGCAATCCTTTGAATAAAAGTCAGTATCTTTTGTGTAAACAGAAAATTAGCTATTAGCGCAGTATTGTTAACCTGAGCTACAATCAGAGAGGTTCCATACGTAGTAAAATAATGCCCCCACGTAGTTAGGCCAATTCGCCATGTTGCAGTCCATAAGCTTTTAAAGATCTCCTTGTCAAAAAATAAAATATTTTTGACAAGGATATTATGGGCCTTAAACCAGCTTTTTACTTTTTTTCTGAGATAAATATTTGAAAACAAAGTGTCCAAAAACACATAAACACTGAGCCCCAGGATACCTGTTTTGAGAAAAAGTACCAGTGTAAATCCAATAATTTTAATGAGCCCCATTACAGTTCTGAACCTTGTTAATTCAGCAACTCGTCTTGTCCCCGTCATGTATGAAGACCATTTAATTGTCTGCAGGTGAACAAAAGTCCCCATAATTGTTAATCCGAATGCAATCCATAAAGATATATCATGACCGGCAAGGCTCATAACATTCCACATCACTGCAATACCAAGAGGGGTAAAAACCAAAATAAAAATAATATTAATTATGAGGTATACTCTGTAAGCAGTTGACAGCAATGTCGCAAGCTTCTCCTTATTCATCTCACCCAGGTTTTCAAGTTTTTCACTATACTCTTCCCGGTTTGAAGGCAATTTTTCAACACCAGCGCAGAAAAAAGCCACGGCCCTTGAAAGTGTAAAACTAAACCCGGCATCAGCCAGAAGTCCCAACCCAACTATCGTCTGCAGTAAAAACCAGACAGATATCTGGTCCTTGGTAAGCATAATGACAATTAAAGGTGTCACTATCAACCCATGCGCAAATACAGTCATATTGTTGGCCCATGTCATTATGGTGGGACTGTTAAGCATTTTATTGATGGTGATCCTTATATTCATTACACTAATACTAAATAGTTCAGTTTTTAACTTCTATTCAGGAGATAAATCTTATTTTAATCTATTTAATGTGTAAATATCAATATTTTAAACCTAATCTTTTTCTTATTTTTATCAACAGCCTAAATCAATCGATAAATCAATATTTTAATGTTGTCAAAAATAATTAACTTCAACAATAAAATGTTGAATCATGTCCTTTGCGGATTGAATAGTCAAAACCAGGTTTGTTATTCAAGCATTTCAACCTTAAAATCAGGATGGCCCCTGTCCTTATCAGATATCACTAAAGGTTCAAAGGGCCATTCAATGTTAAAAGCCCTGTCATTCCACCGTATACCTTTTTCAGCCCCGGGTGTGTAAAAAGCCGTGACGTTGTAATAAACCTCAATGTTGTCGGTAAGTGACATGAATCCATGGGCAAAGTTCTCAGGG